>JAWOCH010000435.1:0-10245 GCA_046483865.1 Candidatus Brocadiia bacterium
GCGGAGCATCCCGACCTGGGCGACTACCGCGACGGGCCACATGCCCGCGTGCTGGCGCGCATGGTCGCCGAGGCAAGCCCGGAGATAGTCCTGGCCGGGGCCACGGCGCGCGGGCGTTCCCTGATGCCGCGCGTCGCCGTCCTCTGCCGCACCGGCCTGACAGCCGACTGCACGGGACTGGAGATTGAGCCGGAGGAGGGCAACCTGCTGCAGACACGCCCCGCCTTCGGAGGCAACATCATGGCCACCATCCTGACGCGCCGCCACCGGCCGCAGATGGCCACCGTGCGGCCGCGCGTGATGTCCGCCCCCGCCCCGGGCGACGGCGGGCCACCCCCGGTGCGGCGCTGGCAGCCGCCCGACGAACTGCTCCGCGACCCCGTCCAGGTGCTGAGCCGGCAGGAGCGCGCGGAGGAAGGCGTCAGCATCGCGGAGGCGGACGTGCTGGTCGCCGGCGGGCGGGGCCTTGGCGGCCCGGAGGGCTTTGAACTGCTGAGGGAGCTGGCGGGCCTGCTGGGCGGCGAAGTGGCCGCCAGCCGCGCCGCCGTGGACGCCGGCTGGATCCCCTACAGCCGACAGGTCGGCCAGACGGGCAAGACCGTCCAGCCCGACCTCTATGTCGCCGTGGGCATCTCGGGCGCCGTCCAGCACCGCGCCGGCATGCAGTCCGCCGGCACGATCGTCGCCGTCAACTCCGACCCCGAGGCGCCGATCTTCGAGGTCAGCGACTACGCGGTGGTGAGCGACTACCGACCCGTGCTGAGCGCCCTGCTTGAGCTGCTGAGGCGGGAGGCGGGCAGTGAATGAGCTGAAGCCCATCCCCAGCGCGCCGCCGGCCGCCGAACACCGGAAGGTGGAGGGCTGGGAGCGCGTCCGGCGGGGATACGTGCAGTACCTGGCCGACGAATCCCGCATGGCCGCCGAGCGCGTCGAGGTCATCCACTTCCCCGCCACCGCCGAGCAGGTCGCCGCCGCCGTGCGCGCGGCGCGGGAGGCCGGCCGGCGGGTGGCCGTCTCCGGCGCGCGGACCGGCATAACCGGGGCCGCCGTCCCGCTGGGGGCCGACGAGGTGATCTCCCTCGAGCAGCTCAAGCACAGGCCTGTTGTGCGCCGGGACGGCGACCGCTGGCTGGCGCGGGTTGCGGCCGGGACGACGCTGGACGAGCTGAACGACGCCCTCGCCCACGGCCTGTGCGGCTACCCCGACGGCAAGCCGCCCCGGCCGCTGTTCTACCCCGTGGACACCACCGAGACCACCGCCCACGTCGGCGGCACCATCGCCACGGACGCCTCCGGCGCGCGGACGCTCCACTACGGCTCGACGCGGGACTGGGTTGAGTGGCTGCGGCTGGTAACCCCCGACGGGCGACTGCTCGAGCTGCGCCGCGGCCAGGTCCGGGCCGACGGGGGCAGGCTCGTCTACGTGCGCCCGGACGGGGAGCGCGTAGAACTGACCATCCCCGACCTGCCCATGCCGGCCACCAAGCACACGGCCGGTTACCATCTGGCCCCGGACATGGACGCGCTGGATCTGTTCATCGGCAGCGAGGGGACGCTGGGCATCGTGGTCGAGGCGGAGCTGCGGCTGGCCGAGAAGCCCCCAGAGCGGCTGTTCCTGACCCAGTTCGTCCCCGGCCCGGACGCAGCGGTGGACTTCGTGCTCGCCTGCAAGGCGGATGAAGCAATCACGCCGCTGGCCCTGGAATACATCGGCCCCCGTGCCCTGGACCTGCTGCGCAGCAAGGGCCGCCAGACGCCGGCCTACATGGAGGTCGCGCGCCTGCCAGAGGACGTGGCGGCGGCGGTCTACCTGGAGATGGCGTTCGACGGCGAGGGCGAGCTGGATGCCGCCTACGACGCGCTCCTGAACGTGCTGGGCCCGCTGGGGCTGGACCAGGACGATAGCTGGGCGGGCTTCGCCGAGAAGGACCTGGAGGAGATGAAGCGCCTGCGCCACGCCATCCCGGAGGCCGTCAACGCCATCATCGGCCGGCGCCAGGCGGAGGTGCCCGGCCTGCACAAGGTGGGCACCGACATGGCCGTCCCGGACGAGCACCTGCGCGAGATGATGGCCATCTACCGGCGGCGGCTGGACGAATGCGGGCTGGAGCACGTCATCTTCGGCCACGTCGGCAACGGCCACCTGCACGTGAACATCCTGCCGTCCACGCCCGCCGACCTGCAACGGGCGGAGGAGCTGTACGCTGAGTTCGCGCGCGATGTCGTCCGCCTGGGCGGCAGCGTAGCCGCCGAACACGGGATCGGCCGCATCAAGAAGCCGTTCCTCGCCATCCAGTACGCCGACGAGCACATAGACGCCATGCGCGCCATCCGCCGGGCCCTCGACCCCAAGGGAACCCTCAACCCCGGCGTCCTGTTTGACTGAGCGGCGACTCTCCTCCGAGAATGACCCTTGACAGGCACGTTCGGTCGGAGTATAAGCCCATCGAAGCCCCAGTATTCCCGCGGCTCTCGCGGAGGCAGGCGTGGAAGTGCTGGATGTCAAGAAGGTCGCCGATCTCCTCGACGTGGATCACAAGACCGTCTACCGGCTGATCCAGCGCGAGCATCTGCCGGCATTCAAGGTGGGGCGCCAATGGCGGCTGCGTATGAGCGATCTGGAGCAGTGGATTGATGCGCGGCTGAAGGTCCGTGAGGCTTCGGCCGGCTACGTGGTCAAGCAGCCGTCACTTTTCGGCGCCGCGGATACCGCAAGCGTGCCAGCCGAGGACAAAGCGGAGTTCGGCGATTCCGCCTTCTCCGAGAATGCCGACGAGCCGGTGCACCGCTGGGTGCCGTGGGTAGCCGGGTTCAGCGCATCGTTCGTTTCGGAGGCGCTGGGGCGCTATGGCGCGCGCGGGAAGACGGCGCCCGATCAGTTAACACTGCTTGACCCATTCGCCGGAGTGGGGACGACGCTGGTCGAGGGGCTGCTGCGCGGGCATTCCGTCGTGGGTTTCGAGATCAACCCCTACGCCGCCGAGGCGGCCGAGCTGAAGCTGGCCGTCCGCGACATACCGGCCGACGCGCTGGCACAGGAGATCGGGCGGTTCGAGCAGGAAGTGCGCGCAGCCATCGCCGATGGCCAACAACCTGGCCAGGGACCGCCGGCGGGCTTCCGAACGAGGAGCCCGTTCTTCTCCCCGCGCGTCGAAAGGAAGGTCCTGCTCGTCAGAGACTACATGGCGGCCATTGAGGACTCGCTTCTGAGGGGTTGCTTCCGGATGGCTTTCGCCTCTCAGCTCGTGAGCTTCTCAAACTACACCTATGAGCCAAGCCTGGGGACGCGCGCTGCCGTAGGCAAGGACGAGGTCCGGGACGCAGATGTCCTGGGCGTCGTGGTCGGAAAGCTCCGGCAGATGCTGGCGGACGTGCGCCTCGTCCAGAAGCGCCTCCCGGCGTCGCGCTCGGAAGCCCGCCTGATACGCGGAAGCTTCTTCTCGGAGGACACCGCATTGCCGCGCCAAAGCGTGGACCTGGTGGTGACCTCACCCCCCTACCTGAACAACTACCACTACATCCGCAACAGCAGGCCCCAGGTATACTGGCTGGGCTACGCTGAAAAGCCGAAGGACCTGAAGCCGGTTGAGCACGGAAGCTTCGGCAAGTACTGGCAGACCGTACGGGGTGAGGATCCCATCGGGCTGGACTTCGAGCTGGCGTCGCTAAGTGAGACCATTGACTTCCTGCGCTCTGTAAACACAGAGAAGGGCGCCTACGGCGGGCCGGGCTGGGCGAACTACGCGGCCAGCTACTTCAACGACGCCTACCGCTTCGCCGAACTGCTCAGAGAGCTGCTCAAACCCGGCGGCCGCGCCGTGGTCGTCCTCGGCAACAGCATCCTGCAGGGCGTGGAGTTCAAAACCGACGTGCTGTTCGGCCGAATCTGTGAGCTACTGGGGCTCGGGGTGGAAGAGACGCACCTGCTCAGGGAAAAGCGCACGGGCTCCAGCATCATCAAGTCGTCTGTCCGCTCCAACGCGGCACGCGAGAAGACGGTCCTCTACGAATCAGCCGTGGTGGTGAGGGCACCTGCTCAGGCTTGATCCGAGGCGGGCGGCGCGGTCTCGAAGTGGCGCTTGATCTGCTCGACCAATGCCTGCGTGTCATCTTCTTGACGTAGCTCAGCCGCCCAGGGCCTGCCCGGATGGACTACGTCCCACCTGGGGCGGCGCATGTTGCGCCGTCCCCTGCCCGGTGGATGATTGCCGAAACCGTCCAGAACGCGGTTCCACAGGGGCCTGAACTCCTGCAGTAGCACCTGTTCCGCCAGCCGGATCCAGTAGTGCTTCACAACCAGGTACCGGCACGGGAAACTCTCAAGCTCCAGGTTCTCAGCCTGTTCGATGCTCCGAGCGTGCTCGCCCAGTCTGCGGTAGAGGTCCGGGGAGACAGGCGGGTTCAGTTCGTCCCGGCCATGCCTCGCACCCGGAGGGACGGCTTTTCCGACGTAGAGAGGGACCTGTGGTGGAGATGCTGCAACGCTCTGATAGGCAGGGAATGACCCGACGTAGTAGAGCGCGTATATCCCCGCCCCATTGAACGGCTCCAACTCGCCTAAGCCCATCAACGGCCGCTCAAGCAGATGGTCCACTACGGCGTGTGCGATGTTGCCGTAGTCGAGAGGGTCGAATGGCTCTTCCTGACGCGACTCCATAGGTTCCCATCCAGGGCGGTGCTTCGTGCGCGGGCAATAAGTAGAGTACACGGAAGGCCCCGGTCAATGCCCCGCCCAGTCAGGCAAGGTTGCTCAGCACGGCTCTGAGTCAGCGCGCTCGAGGATGACCTGGGCTATGGCGAAGTTGCGGTGGTGGGATAGGCTGACGTGGACGCGGCCTACGCCCAGCTCCCCGCTCAGTTCAAGGGCGCGGCCGCTGAAGCCGATGGTGGGGGCGCCCAGCTCGTCGTTGGAGACCTCCACGTCCAGGAAGCGGAGGCCCTTCCTCCAGCCCACCCCCAGGGCCTTCAGGGCCGCCTCCTTGGCCGCGAAGCGGGTGGCGAAGCGCTCGGCCGGGCGCGCGGCGCGGCGGCAGTAGGCCGTCTCCGCCTCGGTGAAAATGCGCCCCAGGAACCGGTCGCCGTAGCGCTCGACCGCCCGCCGGATGCGCCCCACCTCGACGATGTCCACGCCTATCCCGACGATCATGGTCCGCCACCTGGTCCGGGTTGTTTCACCGCGAAGGGCACGAAGGGGAAACGGCGCGAGACACCGGCGCTCAGTCTTCCTCCCCCTCCGAGTCCTCCTCATCCGACTCGATCTCCTGGTCTTTGGCCTCCCGCTCGGCCCAGAAGGCGTGCACCTTCTGGAGCTGCTCCCGGCGGCGCTCGACCAGCCGGGGGGCGGCCTTCTCGAAGATCGCCAGCTCTATCTCATCGGCTACGTCGGGGTTTTCCTCCAGGAAGCCCCGCGCGTTCTCCTTGCCCTGGCCCAGGCGCGTCTCCCCGTAGGAGTACCACGAGCCGGCCTTGTCCACGATGTCGTACTGCGTGCCCAGCTCGACCAGGTCGCCCTCACGTGAGATGCCGCAGCGGAACAGCAGCTCCACCTCCACCCGCCGGAACGGGGGGGCGACCTTGTTCTTGGCGATCTTGACCCGGCAGCGGTTGCCGATGGTCTCCCCGCCGTCCTTGATGCTGCCGATGCGGCGCAGTTCGATGCGCACGGTGGTGTAGAACTTCAGCGCCCGTCCGCCGGAGGTGGTCTCGGGGTTGCCGAACATGACGCCGATCTTCATGCGCACCTGGTTGATGAAGATGACGGTGGTGCGGCTCTTGGAGACGATGGCGGCCAGCTTGCGCAGGGCGCGGGACATGAGCCGCGCCTGCAGGCCCACCTGCTGGTCGCCCATCTCGCCCTCTATCTCCGCCCGCGGGGTGAGGGCGGCCACCGAGTCAATGACCACCAGGTCCAGGGCGCTGCTGCGCACCAGCGCCTCGGTGATGTCCAGCGCCTGCTCCCCGGAGTCGGGCTGGTTGATCAGCAGGTTCTCCATGTCCACGCCGAGCTTGCGGGCGTATTGAGGATCCAGCGCGTGCTCTGCGTCCACGAAGGCGGCCACACCGCCAAGCTGCTGGGCGGCGGCTATGATCTGGAGGGCCAGCGTGGTCTTGCCGGACGCCTCGGGGCCGTATATCTCGACTACGCGGCCCCGCGGCACGCCGCCGACACCCAGCGCCAGGTCCGTCGCCGGCGACCCGGTGGGGATGACGGCTACGTCGGTGCGGGCCTCGGTGTCACTCAGCTTCATGATGGCGCCCTTGCCGAACTGCTTCTCGATCAGCTCCAGGGTGCGTTCCAGGGCCTTTTCCCGTTCCTTTTCGCCGTCGCCGCTCTTCGCCATTTCCGGGGACTCCCGTCGAGTGTGAATCGGTGAAATGCTACAGGGATGTATTGTAGTCGGTCTCGATCGGGATGCAAGCGCAAGCTCACTGCTCCCCCGCCGTGCTCTCCCGCACCCAGTCCAGGTACTCCTCGTTGGCCACCACGATGGGGCAGGCCACCACCTCGGGCACCTCGTAGGAGTGCAGTTCCTTGACCCGGGCGCAGAGGCGATCGAAAAGCTCCCGCCGCGTCTTCATCAGCAGGAGGGACTCCGACTCCCGCGCCAGGGCGCCCTTCCAGTGGAACAGGGATCGGATGCGCCCCGCGATGTTCACGCAGGCCACCAGTTTCTCCTCCAGCAGTTGTTTTGCCATCTTCTCGGCCTCGGGGCCGCTGCTGCAGGTCACCATCACAAGAATCGCGTCAGCCACGAGTCGGTCTCCTTTCGCCATCGGAAGGCACGCTCCAGCATCCGGCGACTGTAGCGGCCGCCGCCGAACGCATCCAGGTACCTCGTCAGCACGCGCTCCGTCTCCTCCTCAGACAACCAGTCCTGCAGGCTGCGCGCGAAGCGCCCCACCTCCAGCCCCAGCAGCAGTGCCACCACCATGGGCGGCATCCAGCCCACCTTGCGGGTCTTGCCCGTGCCCATCACGATCGCCTCGCAGTGGGCCGGGTCAGCCCCGCTCTCCAGCGGGCACGCCAGCAAGTTGTCCGCAGTCAGCCTTCCATGCCAGAAGCCCCCGGCGTGCAGGCTGCGCATGGCGGCCACCCAGCGTGCGACGATCCGCTCCTTCTGCTCCGGCCCGGCCCCGGCCCAGTGCTCCGTGAGCCACGCGGGGAGGGGCTCAGTATGCGGGGGCTGCTCGGCCACCAACACCTGCTTCGCACCGCCGAGTGCGGGGCGCTCCATCATGCAGACCGGCAACGGCACGGGCAGGCCGCGGGAAGACATGCGCGTGCCGAACCGCCACGCACGCCGCAGGCATCGCCGGCTGCCCGTACGCTCAAGCAACAGGCGGCCGTCCACCTCCCCCGGCCCCTGCAGGCTCCATCGCTCACGGCCCTCCGGGGCGGGCAGTGCGGCGGCCTCGTCGCCGGCGGCCGCTCGCTCCGCCTCGCAGAGCCATCGGAAGAACTCCGGCGCGCTGTAGGCCGTGTTCACCTCGCCTCGCCAGCGCCCGAGGCGGAACGACCAGGTGAACGGGCGCTGACGCAGGCCGTCCTCCGCGCGCACGGCCCCCTCCCCGTCCAGCACCCGCCGGGCTGCGTCCAGCACGCGCCCCGTGGTGATGGTCGTCATGCAGCGCACGTCGTCGCAACGCCTGCGCGTGCACGGCCGGCAGGGAACAGTGCCCGTGACTACCAGGCTGCGGCTGCAGTACGGGCCGGTCTGGACGGGATCTTTCGGTCCGAACAGGGCCACCACCGGCACACCAAGCGCCGAGGCAAGGTGCATGGGGCCGGTGTCGCTGCCGATGAACAGATCCGCCCGCCGCAGCAGGGAGGTCAGTTCCTCGAGAGTGCGGGTGGGAGGGGCCAGGCAGCCGGGCCGGCGCATGAGCAGCACCACCTCGCGCGCCAGGTTCTCCTCACCCGGCCCGTAGCTGACTACTATGTCAGCCCCACGCTCCTCGACCAGACGGTCCGCCACCTGGGCGTAGCGGGCGGGCATCCATCGCTTGAACGCCGCGAACTGGCTGGTGCCGGGATGGATAAGCACGGTAGGGCCGTCGCCCAGGCGCTGCTGGAGGGTGGCGGCCAGCGCACGTCCGTCCTCACCCGGCGGCGGGAACACGGGTTCTGCGTAGCGGGTGCGCACTCCCAGCGGGGCCAGCAGCGCCAGGTCCCGCTCGATGCGGTGGACGCCCCCCGTTGGCGCGCGCACCAGCTCGTTCTGGAACAGGTGGTTCAGCTCCCGGCTGACCGGCCCGCCGAAACCGACCCTCCTCGGCGCACCGGCAGCCAGCACGAGCCAGGCGCTCTTCAGGCTGCTCTGAAAGTCAACGGAGACGTCAAACCGGGCCTCCCGGAGCCGTCTCCACACGGCGTGCATCTCCCCGACCAGTCGCTTCCACCGCCAGGGGCTGCGCACCATGGCGGCCCAGCGCAGCCGGGGGATGGCCACCACCTCGTCCGCGTGGGGATGGCCCCGCAGCAGGCCGGCGAACCGCTCCTCGACCGCCCAGGTGATGTGCGCGTCCGGCCGCTCGCGACGCAGCAGCGTCAGCGCGTTCAGCGCATGGATCACGTCGCCCATGCCGCTCAGGCGGATGCACAGGATACGACCGCCGCTCTTTCTCTGGCAGATGGTCATCTTTCCCGATGGGAAATCAATCCGCCTGCTGCACGTGGCGGGTACGCTCGGCCAGGCCGCTGATCGAGGGTGTTCCCTCGCCGAAAATGGCCGTCTCGGTGCGGTCATTGAGGGGATCGGTCCAGTGGGCCGGTATGCTTTGCGCGCCGATCAGAGCCCCCGCCACTGAGCCGGCGGTGGCGCCGTTGCAGTCGGTGTCCAGGCCGGCCTCCACCGCCAGGCCGATCGTGCGGGTGAAGTTCTTCTCGCCCCACAGCAGCGCGAGGGCAACGATGGCGGCGTTGTTTATGGTGTGGACGCCGGAGTAGTGGCCGAACTGGTCCAGTACCCGGTCGGTGGCCTCGTCGGCCCCACAGCCTTCCTGCCGCCAGTCCAGCACCAGGTTCAGTGCTTCGGCCAGCCGGCAACGGGCGGGGATCTCGGTCAGGCCGAGTCGCACGACCTTCTCCGGATCCCCGGCCACGAACGCCGCGGCCAGCATGGCCGCCACCCACATCTCGCCGTAAATCCCGTTCCTGGTGTGGCTTACGCTGGCATCCCTGAACGCCAAGGCCGCCGCCTGCTCCGGCCGGGCCGGGCAGGCATAGCCGAAGGCGTCCGCCCGAATCTGTGCACCGATCCACTCCCGGAAGGGATTGCGGTGCGCGGCGCTGGCCGGCGGCCAGATGCCGTTGACGAAGTTGCGATAGGCCACGCGCTCAGCCGTGTAGGTCTGATGGTAGGGCAGATGGCCCAGCCAGAAGTCGGCCACCTGGCGGGGCGTGAACTCGGTGCCGTGCTCCTCCAGGATCCGCAGGCCCGCGATGGTGTAGTCCACGTCGTCGTCGCGGCGGCCGCAGTCGAAGTTACCGCGCAACATGCCCTTCTTCCAGTCCTCCACCGCCAGCCCCGCGCCCTCCGGCGGCACGGGCAGGTAGTCGTCCAGCCGCTCCATATCGCAGGCATCCATCATGTCGCGTATCTTCTGGCGCGACCAGCCCTCGACGGGCTTACCCAGCATGCACCCGCTGATCCTGCCCAGCCAGGCGCCCAACGTGCGGGAGCGGAGCTGTTCTTCCGAGAGGGACACTGCCACCCGCCGGGGGCCCTCCGGGCGACAGGCCCGGATCCGCTCCAGGTCGCTCGGCTCCTCGTAGGCGAAGTCCGCCGACGGCTTCAGCTCCCCGGCCGCTTCCCACAACTCCTCGATGCGCCTCCGGGCATCCGGCCCGGCTTCCCGCTCGATAAGCTGCGCCTTGCGCTCCAGTTCCCACGTGTCGCAGCCTTGCTCGCACAGAGTCTTCAGCTCCTCCCGGATGGGGCCGAGGTCGCGTTTGAGTCCATCGGACATGCTCAGGGCCTCCTTGCAGTGTTAGAGCCGGCGCACGATGCACTACCTATCACAATAGCCCAGCGGGCGCAATGGACGAAGGGCGCGGTGTAGTTTGCCGGGACATCATACCCACCCTGAGTGATGATCTTACCAGCTATCTTCTCCAGTACAACGGGAGGCGGCAAAGCGAAGGTGTCTGGCACCTCCAGACCCAGCTCTCTGAGTCTTTCCATCGGCGTAGAGCCGCCCATGTCGTGGCCGTAGTGGGGACGGTTCAGGTTGTAGAAGGCCTGC
>JAWOCH010000016.1:0-4332 GCA_046483865.1 Candidatus Brocadiia bacterium
AGTTCACCCATTGGCATGATATGCTCGTACTCATTGAGCAGAATGTCGCGTACGATGAGCGGTGATAGAACACGCTTGGTCAGGTCATCATTCTCGTAGGAGGCTGAGTCCAGCGCCTGTTTCACCTGATCCGGATGTGTGAACTGGTTCTTCACGCGCATGATGTTGGCGCGGAGTTGCTCGGTGTCCAGGTGGACGTAATCCACCACGTATGCTGAAGCGATACGCTTCAGAGCGTGCAACGTCGGGATGGAGTCCACCGCTTCGGCGAACTTCATCTTCACCTCCTTGTGGCCGCCAGTGAAACACCATCAACACCCGAAGTGCCCTACTCGGTCGAATGTTACGTGTGGTTACAGACATTGTCAAGCCGCGAGGCAACTGGGACTCATGGGCGCCGCTTCAGCAGCGGCTCGACTTCCCCGGTCTGGCCAAGCTTGCTCAAGCAGCTTCCCTCGCCCGCGCGGCGGCTTCCATCTCCAGTGTGCGGGGCTCCTTCACGACCACCAGCAGGTAGAGTATGCCGACTACAGTGGGCACTAACGTCACGCCCAGTCCGGCGCGCACACCCGTCCAGTTCGCCATCATCCACCCCGTGGCCAGCGGCACCAGCAGCACGAAGGGCCCCAGGAAGACGTTGCTCAGGGTGATGTGGGCGGCGCGGCTGTCGTGCGGGCAGGTCTCGAACAGCATGTTCGAGTGCGAGACCCACGCGCTGGCCCAGGCCACGCCCATCAGGCCGAAGGCCAAGATGCACGCGCCCAGCCCTCGACCCAGGAAGGCCACGGCGATGGAGCCGAGCTGCGCCACCGCCCCCAGCAGGACGCCGCTTTTGTGGCCGCGTCGGTCGCCGATGCGCCCCAGTATGGGGCTGGCTATCGCCTGGGGCAGCGTCAGGAACATGCCGACGGCGATGACCGTGCTCTCGGCCAATCCGCCGCCGTCGGGGCTCTTGAAATGGACGGCGTAGAAAGCGGCCCCGCCCGCCCCCAGGGTCAGCAGCGCCCGGCCGATCAGGTAGTTGCGGAAGTTCGGCTCGCCGAACGAGCGCGCAAACCGGCCGAACAGGTCCCGCACGCGCAACGTGGGCACGGCCTGACGGACCACTTCCGGCTCCCGCACGGCGGCGTAGAAGCCCAGGCCCGCGGCACAGAACAGGGCGCTGCCCGCGAACAGGAGCGCGTAGCTGTTCGGGAAGCCGATAGTGCGCCGCACTGCGCCGGCGGCCAGCGCGGCAACCGTCACTCCGAACGCCGAGCCGCCCGCGATCATGCCGACCGCCCGGCCCCGGACCTTCCGCCGGAACATCATCGCCTGCCAGTCCTGCCAGAGCGGCACGACGGCGCCGCCGCCCCCGAACCGCACGGCCAGCAGCAGCAGTATGACCGCCGCGCACGCCCCCGGCGCCGACACGCCCAGCAGCAGCACCGCCAGCGCCATGCCCGCGTAGGTGGGCACAGAGCAGCAGAAGGCCCACGGCACCAGGAAACGCTTCGAGCGCCGCTTGCGCCCGAACAGCATCAGCCCCACCGGCTGGCCCATCATCCAGCCGGCCGTGCAGATGCTGAAGGCCAGGCCCAGCACGATCTTACCCGCGCCCAGGTTCTCCAGCAGCAGGGGCAGTGCGGTCATCGCCGCCACCAGGCCCATGCCCAGGCCGAACAGGCCCTCGCCGGCAACGCACCTGCTGATGTTTGAGCGTTCGGTGGGTTCCACGGTCAGGCCCCCGTTTGTTACGGCTGTGCCCTCGGCTGGGGCGTGCTGGGTCGGGTCCAGTCTCTGGAGGGCCACGCTTCTGCGTGGCCGCTGTTCCAGACGGACAGCGCGGACGCGCGGAAGCGCGTCCCTCCAATCACGCCCCGGCGAGACCTACAGGGCGTGGGCTCTCAGAACTCCTCGGGCAGCTTCTTGGTGCGGATCTCCTCGGCCAGCCGTTCGGCGAACGCCTCCAGCCGCATCGGCCCCTCGTCCCCGTTGTCGTGGCTCCGCACGCTGACCGTGCCGTTCTCGACTTCTCGGTCGCCGACGATCAGCAAATAGGGCACTTTCTCGACCGTGCCGGAGCGCACCTTGTAGGACATGGTCTCGTTGCGTTCGTCTACGTTGGTGCGGACGCCGTCCGCCCGGAGCCGCTCGGCCACCTGGCGGGCGTAATCCACGTGCTCGTCCGTGATGGGTAGGACGCGTGCCTGTTCGGGCGCCAGCCACACGGGGAACCATCCACCGAAATGCTCGATCAGCCCTCCGACGAACCGCTCCAGCGAACCCAGAATGGCCCGGTGGACGATGATGCACTCGTGCTCTTTGCCGTCCTCGCCGACGTAGGCCACGTCGAACCGCTTGGGCAGGTTCAGGTCCACCTGGATGGTCGGTCCCTGCCACTCCCGCCCCAGCGCGTCGAACAGCACGCAGTCAATCTTCGGCGCGTAGAACGTGCCGCCGCCCTCGTCCACGTCGTACTGCACGTCGCGGGCCTCCATCGCTTCGCACAGCGATGCGGTCGCCCGCTCCCATTCCTTGTCGGTGGCCGTCTCCAGGGACACCTCCGGGCGGGTGGCAAGATATACCTTGTACTCGTAGCCGAAGGCGCCCATCATCTCCTCGACCAGCTCCAGGACGCCTTCCACCTCGCCGGCGAGCTGCTCGGGGGTGCAGAAGATGTGTGCGTCGTCCTGGGTGAACCCCCGCACCCGGACCATGCCGTGCAGGGCGCCGCTCAGCTCGTAGCGGTAGACGGTGCCCAACTCGGCGTAGCGCATGGGCAGGTCGCGGTAGGAGCGCACCCGGGTCTGGAAGATCTTGATGTGCGCCGGGCAGTTCATCGGCTTGACCCGGTAGCGCGCTTCGTCTATCTCCAGCGGCGCGTACATCATGTCCTCGTACTTCGGTATGTGCCCGCTGCGGACGTACACTTCCTCGCTGGCGATGTGCGGCGTGCAGACGAACTGGTAGCCCCGCCGGCGGTGCTCGTCCTTCCAGTAATCCTCGATCACCATTCGGATGGTCGTGCCGCGCGGATGCCACAGTGCCAGCCCCTGGCCGATCTCCTCATCGAAGCTGAACAGGTCCAGCTCCCGGCCCAGCCTTCGATGGTCGCGCTCCTCAGCCTTACGGCGGCGCTCCAGGTAGTCCTCCAGCTCCTCTTCGGTGGCGAAGGCGGTGCCGTAGACGCGCTGCATCTGCGGCCGGTCCGAGTCGCCGCGCCAGTAGGCGCCGGCCACGCTCAGCAACCGGAACGCGCCCACCTTGCCGGTGTGGGGCAGGTGCGGCCCGCGGCACAGGTCCACGAACCCGTCGGTGCGGTAGAGGCTGACCACCTGCTCCTCTATCTCGTCGAGCAGCTCCACTTTGTAGTGCTGCCCCTGCTCGAGCATCATGTCGCGGGCCTGTTCGGTGGGCATCTCCTCCCGCATGAAGGCCTGCTCCTCGGCCACTATGCGGGCCATCTCCTCCTCGATGCGTTCCAGGTCGTCGGCGCTGATGACCTCCGGCAGGTCGAAGTCGTAGTAGAAGCCCTCCTCGATGGCCGGACCGATGCCGAACTTCACGTCCTCGTAGAGCCGACCCACGGCGGCGGCCATCACGTGGGAGACGCTGTGGCGCATGATCTCCAGCCCCTCCTCGGTGTCCACCGTGATGATGCTCAGTTCGGCGTCGTGTTCCAGCGGCACGTTCAGGTCCACCAGCGCGCCGTCCACCCGTGCGGCCACGGCGTCGCGCGCCAGCCCCGGGCCGATGGCGCTGGCAATCTCGGCGTGCGTGACGCCAGCGGGGCGGCTCATCTTGCTGCCGTCGGGCAATGTGAGTTCGATGTTCATGGGAAAGTCCGCCAGGGGAATCAGGGAAGACCCGGAGTCTACCACGCGCCCCGGCCCAAGGCAACACAATCGGCGTGGGGCTGATTGTGGCCGGGCTGAAGGTTCGGCTATAATCGCTGCGTCCACACAGAGCCGGCTGATGACTGAAGGAAGCCCTGCCCTGCGGGTGAGCGCGTGAAGCGGCTGAGCCGACTACTGCACAAACTGGTGCCCCCACGGGCCGAGACGTCGGCCGTCGGGATGACCATCGTGCTGGCCGGCCTGGTGGGCATAGGGGCGGCGCTGGCTGCGCTGCTGCTGGACCGAGCCATCCCGGTTCTGAACGAGAAGGTCTTCTTCAGCATCGGGCGCCTGCCCACGGAACTGCCCGAGCCGTGGCGCTACGGGTTGATACTGATCCCCCCGGTGGTGTTCGTCGTTGTTGCCTATGCACTGCGGCTATGGGCGCCCGAGGTCGCCGGGGCGGGCGTAAGCCAGGTGATGAGCGCCGTTGGCCGGGGTGGGGGCTACATAC
>JAWOCH010000035.1:0-2549 GCA_046483865.1 Candidatus Brocadiia bacterium
CGGAAGGCCGGGAGGCCCGCACCGAGCGCGGACCCGCACCGCCGGAAGAACCGGCCGAGGAGGCGTCCACCATGGCGCGCCTGCTGCGCAAGAAGAGGGAATGGCGTGACGAAGGCTGACTGAAGCGCTACGGAAGGAGACACACGATGGTGGAGCAGGACGCACTGAAGGCGGAGGCGGAGCGGTTCCGAGAAGACTACGCCCGGATACGCGCGGAGGTGGCCAAGGTCATCGTCGGCCACGAACACGTCATCGAGGGCGTCCTGACGGCCATCCTGTGCGGCGGCAACGTCCTGCTGGAGGGCGTGCCGGGCCTGGGCAAGACCATGCTGGTCCGGACGCTGTCCCGGGTGCTGGAGCTGGAGTTTCGGCGCATCCAGTTCACACCCGACCTGATGCCCGCCGACATCATCGGCACGACGGTGATGAGCATGGACCCGGAGGGGCGCTACCAGTTCGAGTTCCGCCGCGGCCCGCTGTTCACCCAGCTACTGCTGGCCGACGAGATAAACCGGGCGACGCCCAAGACCCAGTCCGCCCTGCTGGAGGCCATGCAGGAGGGCTCGGTCACCTCCGGCCACACCACCTACCAGCTCGAGCAGCCCTTCTTCGTAGTCGCCACCCAGAACCCCATCGAGCAGGAGGGCACCTATCCCCTGCCGGAAGCGCAGTTGGACCGATTCATGTTCAAGATCAACGTCTCGTTCCTGAGCCGCGAGGAGCTGAACCAGGTGCTCGACCGCACCATTCTGAAGCGCCAGGAGGAGGTCCACAAGGTCATGGACGGGCCACGCCTGCTGGCGCTGCGGGAGATACTGGACGACGTGGTGGTGGCCGATCCCATGCGGGACTACGCAGCGCGGCTGGCCATGGCGACGCACCCGGACTCAGGGTTTGCCGAGGAGCAGGTCCAACGCTACGTCCGCTGGGGGGCCAGCCCCCGGGCCAGCCAGGCTTTGGTGCGCGCCGCGCGGGTGCGGGCCCTCACGCAGGGACGGGCCCACGTCTCCTTCGAGGACGTGCGCTACTTCGCCCGCGACGTGCTGCAGCATCGCGTGCTTCTGAACTACGACGGGCTGGCCGAGGACGTCAGCGTGCCCGAGCTGGTCCACGATGTGGCTGAGCAGGTCACCGAGGAGGTGTGAGGATGCCCGGGGCGGGCGAGAAAGCGCGTCTGACTTCCCTGCTGCCCAACGAGGCCCTGTCCCGCCTGGAGAGGCTGCGCATCAACTCCAGCCGGCGCTTTACCAGCAGGAACCGGGGAGATCGGCTGGCCGGCAAGGGCGGGCGGACCATCGAGTTCTCCGACTACCGGGACTACGCCCCGGGGGACGACATCCGCTTCGTGGACTGGAACATCTTCGCCCGCCTGAACCGTCCGTACATGAAGATCTTCGAGCAGGAGGAGCAGATGAACGTCGTGCTGCTGGTGGATGCCAGCAGTTCAATGCTGTTCGAGGAGAAGCTGTGGCGGGGGCGTCAACTGGCGGCGGCCTTCGGCATGATGGGCCTTCTGGGCTCGGAGCGGGTCAGTGCTTACGTGTTCAACGCCGCCGCCGATGAGCCGACGCGTCTGCCCGCCTGCGCCGGACGGGCCAACCTGCTGCGGCTGTTCGGCTTCCTCGAACGCGTCGAAGGCGGCGGCGACGCGCCGATCGAGGACGGCATAGAGACGTTCCTCAAGTACCACTCCGGCCGGGGCGTGGCGATCGTGTTGTCGGATTTCCTGACCTTCGGAGACCTGGACCGGGGGATGAACCGCCTGTTCAGTGCAGGGCTGCAGACGTTCGGGCTGCAGATACTGTCCGGCGCCGAGATCGCCCCTGACCTGAGCGGCGACGCCCGGCTGGTGGACTCCGAGACGGGGGAGTCCCTGGACGTGACCAGCGCCCACCAGTTGGTGGATCTCTACCAGGAGTACCGCGCCGATTACCAGAAGCGCGTGGCACAGCTTTGCCGCCGGCGGTGGGGCCGGTTCCTGTCGGTCAGCTCCGAGGCACCGATTGACTGGGTTCTTTTCGACCTGCTGCCGCGCAGGGGGTGGGTGGAATGAGGTCCTTTGGCTTCTATGCGCTGAGCAACGCCTGGCTGCTTGCCCTTCTGGGGCCGCTGGTTCTGCTCTACTTCCTGAAGCTGAAGCGCACGCGCGTTGCCGTGCCCTCGCTGGTGCTCTGGCGGCAGGTCATCAGCGACCGGCGCGTCAACACGCCCTTCCAGCGGTTCAAGCGCAACCTGCTGCTGCTGTTGCAGGTGCTGCTGCTGGCGCTGCTGGCGCTGGGGGCGATGCAGCCGTTCTGGCGCGGCCGACAGGCGCGCGTGCGCCGACTGCCCGTGCTGGTGGACTGCTCGGCCAGTATGGGCGCTCTCGACCGGCCGGGCGGCAAGACGCGGCTGGCGCTGGCCAAAGAGAAGGTGGACGAGGTCATCGAGGGCCTGCTGCCCGACCAGGAAATCTGCCTGATATCGTTCGCCCGCACGGCGCGCAAGCGCTGCGACTTCACCAATGATCGGCGACTGCTTCGACGCGCCCTCGACGAGATAGAGGTGCA
>JAWOCH010000111.1:0-6401 GCA_046483865.1 Candidatus Brocadiia bacterium
GCGGCCAGGCCGCCGGCACCGCCGCCGCGCTGGCCGTCGGGGATGACTGCACCACGCGCGAGGTGGACGACGACCGACTACACGGCGTGCTCCGGGCGAACGATGTTATCTTAGACACATAGGCTTTCTGGTGCCGCTGGCTTCCGCTGCACGGCGGTCGGGCCGCAGCACTCCGAACGCTACAGACCATCGCGGGAGGCACCATGGGATCTCATGCGTTCGCAGTAGCCGGCGAGAAGACTGTGCTCGACGGCAGGGACATCCTGCTGAAGGGCCTTCGCTGCTCCAACGCGCTCATCTCCGACGCGACGACCGACGATCTGATCGCCCACCTGGACGAGTACCGGAGCTACGGCCTGAACAGCGTGAGCGTGTTCTTCATGGGCTCGCGCTTCGGCGACGTGAAGGGCTACAACGAGGACGCCACGCTGTCGCCCGACCATGCGGCGCGGATGGGACGCATCATCAGGGCCGCTGACAGGCGCCGGATGGTCGTGCTGGTGGGCTGCCTCTACTGGGGCAACTCGCGTGCGAAATGGGAAAGCTGGACGCAGCGGCAGGCGAACCAGGCCGTCGCGAATACGGCGCGCTGGCTGGCCGAGGGCGACCACCGCAATACGTTCATAGACGTGGACAACGAGGGCATGGCGCTGCGCAACGCAGGCTTCGACAACCGGCAGTTGGTACTTGCCGCGAAGGAGACCGGTTCGCCCGTGCCGGTGGCCACCAACTACCGCGGCGAGCCACCCCCGGAGGCGGACCTGACCATCCATCACAGCCCTCCTGTGCCCGGCAAGCCCTACGTGGAGTCCGAGGGATCCCCCGGCGACTGCCCGACGGAAGGTGGCTACTGGGGGAGCTACAGCAAGCGCGAGGGCCTCTACGGCTACATCAACGTCGGCGTCTATACCGACGCGATGAAGGAGAGCCAGAAGCGCATCGCCCGCCAGCATCTCGAGAGCGGGAAGGGCTACATGCTGGCCTCGACGTGGCTGCAGGCCCCGCCGCCCCAGGGGCCGAACCACAACCCCGGCGGCCAGGGCACCGAAGCCGACCCCGGCGTGCGATGGTGGCACGACTGGCTGAAGCAGCAGTGAAGCCGGGGGCGGCTGGCACGAGAAGCCGAGCAGCAAATGGCAACGCGCTTCGTGCCGCCATCAGGTCGCTACGTTCATCCGCCTTGCCTCCACGTGGCCAGCCGGTGCCCCCGGGCGATCTTCTCCATGGTGTTCTTCACGTAGTCAGCCATGGCCGCTTCGCTCCCGTCTGTAGACCGCAGGCTGGAGACTGGAGGGCTTGCCGTCCAGGTCGTTTGTCGTTGCCGTGCCTCAAAGCCTCAGGTCTCAAGCCTCCAGCCTGCCGTTCTGGGCGATTCGCCAAACAGAAAAGGCCGCTGGGGCCGACGCCCATGCGGATTCTCCGTGCGGGCCATTCCGCTGGTCGTTTTATTCCCCTTCCTCGTCCTTCTCGGCCCGCCCCTTCTGCAGCCATGCTTTGACTGTTTCCAGTCGCGCGTTGCTCAGCATTGGTTCCAGTTTGCGTATAAGCCGACGATGGTCTTTACCGACCAGCATCCCGGCGATCCATGAAGGGCATGATTTCCACAGAAGTACCTTGTCCAGGTCAAAAAGATAGAGCCGAGTTTCGGCGTTCGGGGCGCGCATATTCCGCCCATGCAGGTAACGGGGCTTCACGCCGTAAATGCCAAGGTTATGCAGTGAGTGCAGAAAAGATGTTGCCTGCCTCAAGAACTGAACCTGCTGATCCTCAGACAAAAGACAAAACTCTGAGCTGAGGAAATTCCGCACGGACTGCACCTCGCCCACGTGCTCCATAAGGATGATCGCCCCTGCCTTGAACGGCCCGGCGCGCAGACGCTTGAAGACTATGGGAGCAGGACAGTCGAGTCCGTTGTTATACATGATGCAGAGCGCGCGCCAGGTCGCCTCACCGAATGCAGGGAAACATATGCGCTGATGGGATTTCACGAATCCTGCCCATTTGTAGCGCTTGCCCCACAGGCTGACCTGTTTGCCATTTCGCGAAGCCGTCGCCTCGAAACACACGTGCGTGCGCTTTTCGGGGAAACGCCGCGCGAGTCGGAGTTCCCAATCGCCCGCTGTATCATCCGGGCATTCCAAGTCCGCCAATAGCTTGATCCTGCTCTTGAATTGGTCGCTTTCGGCCAGGCTCGCCACTTCTTCTTCCAGCTTGCCGGGATCATAGCTCTCCGACGCTATGTCGGAAAGGACGGTCAACAAAACCCACACGGACAGAAAGGAGGCCATGCTTGCGGCGATAACGCCCGCGCCGCAGAACGCGGCCGCCGTTTGCCGCGCGAGGGCCAGGTTTTCCTCAACACCTTCGCGAACGTTCTCCAGATGTCCCTCAAAGGCAGCGAGGTCGGTGGCATATCGTGCCCAACCGTTGCGTCCTGCCGAGACCAGTTCGGTCCATTCCTCTTGCATCTCCTCGTAAGCTGGCTGCCCTTCCAGCAGGTCCCCGAAATCCGTCTCCAGATATTCGACGCTTTCACTACATTCTTCTACCAAACCTTCGAGCCTCTCTGCGGAGGCAGCCCCAGCTCCCAGTTCCAGAAACGTCACTTCCTGGCGCATCTCTGCGACGTAGCGCAGAAGGTCCCTGTGCAGGCCCTGCAATTCGGAGTCACGCCGTTGAACGGTCCGCAATCGTGCAAGGCCCACTACCAGCAGCAGCACCGCGGCAATGCCGAACGCCGCTCCCAGGGCAACCAGCACTATTCTTCTGCGCAACGTCCTACGGCCCTTCATTGTCACACCCGGTATTCATGTTCGCTTGGCCAGTGCCCGCCGGATTCGACCGACAGGCCCGGGTTCTACCACGGCGCCCGAAGAGTTTCAGGGCGAAGGCACTCGGCCCCTTTCACTCCATCAGGCTCCACAGCAGATACACGGCACCCCACCCCAGAGAGGCAGCAAGCATGGCCATCACCAACGAACCGGTCCAGAGGTAAAGGCTGTGAGTGAAGAATGTGGCAGAGCGGCTTTCTTGCACGAAGAACTCGTGGACGAGGTTGGGGAGCCACGCATCTTGAAGGATACGGTATCCCAGCCTGTTCGCGCTCAAGTAGATCGGCACCGCCGTCAGTGGATTCGTGACCCACACCCCCACGATGGCGGCAGGAAGGTTGACCTTCAACAGAACCGCTCCCCCAGCTGCCAACGCCATCTGAAATGGTATGGTGGGCGTGAAAGCGATGAACAACCCCAGCGCCAGCCCATTCGCCGCGGCAGTCCTATGGGGAATCCACAAAGCCTTATTGAACAAGTGATCCCCGAGCCATCGGTGGGCAAGACTGTCTTTCAGAGCCCTGGCGATCTGCCTCTGCTTGCGAAGCCACCTTTTGTGGAGCATGTACGTCTCCCTCCAGGGTGCCGCAGCGGTTTACGCCAGACTCCATTGTCCAGACTCCATCGGCCCCATCATGTTATACGTTCCACATGACGATGCCAAACTCCGGGGCGGCCAAGGCACGGGCAGTATGATCAGGGGTTCCCGGCCAGTCGTCGAACGGATTCAGGCCAGGTAATGGAGAAACATGGTGGCCAGGCCGAGGAAGATCATAAACCCTCCCACGTCGGTCGCCGTGGTGATGAAGATGGCGCTGGCCAGGGCCGGGTCTTTTCCGCAAGCCTTCAGCAGCAGCGGGAATGCCGCCCCGAACAGACCGGCCACCATCAGGTTGCCCACCATCGCCAGCAACATGATGATGCCCAGCCACAGGTTGCCGTACCACAGCACCGCGATGGCCGCCATGAGGACCCCGGTGATCATCCCGTTGGCAAACCCGACGCCGATCTCCTTCAGAAGGAATTTCCAGGAGTCGGTGAAGCTCACCTTGCCGAGTGCAACGCCCCTGACCATTACGGCCATAGTCTGGGTGCCGGCATTGCCACCCATGCCGGCGATGATGGGCATCATGATTGCGAGTGCGGTGAACTGAGCAATCGTATTCTCGAACAAGCCTACCGTCAGGGCGGCGAGAATGCCCGTCCCGAGGTTGATGACGAGCCATCCACAGCGAAGCTTCACGGAGGTCAGCAACGGCGTATCTACCGCCTCCTCGGTGCTGACGCTGGCCATCTGGTAGAGGTCTTCCTCGGCCTCCTCCTCGATCACGTCCATGGCGTCGTCGAAGGTGACGATGCCCACCAGGCACCCCTCGGCGTCCACGACGGGGATGGCCAGGAAGTCGTAATCCGAAAGGGTGTGGGCGACTTCCTCCTGATCCTGGTCCACGCGCACCGCAATGACATCCCGGTGAGCTATTTCTCCCACGGTTCTGGTCTTCGGCTTGGTGAGAATGAGATCCTTCAGCGAGACCAGCCCCGTCAAGCGGCGATCGGCGTCCAGCAGGTAGACGTAGTAGATCGTCTCCTTGTCCGGCGCCTCAAGGCGCAGCCGCTCCAGGGCATCCTGCACGGAGATGCTCTCCGGCAAGGCGGCGTAATCGGTCGTCATCAGGGCGCCGGCGGTCTCCTCCGCGTAGGAAGCCAGCCGGCGGATGTTCTCGCGCTCGGCACGGGCGACCAGCGGCAGCACCGCATATCGGACCTCATCGTCCATGGCCTGAACAAGATCCGCCCGGTCATCGGAGGCCATCTCCGCCAGAACGCCGGCGACGTGCTCGGGGGCTGCCTGCTTCACCAGTTCAACCTGGATCTCTTCATCCAGCGCCGCGAACAGTTCGGCCGCTCGTCTGTCGTCGAGTTCGCCCAGAAGATCCCATGCCTCCGGGGCCGGCAGCCCTGCCAGGAACTCGGCAGCCGTAGTGGGGTGGATGGTCTCGAGCGCCTCGCGCAATGCGGTCTGGTTACCGGATGCGTAGAGGCCGGAGAGCTCGGGAACAACGATGGGGTCACGCATGGTTCGCCTCCTTTCGGCCGGCCCGCGGGTTGCCGGCCGGAGACGAACCGGTGGGCTACGGCAAGAGGTCGGAGAGCCGGTTCACGTCACGGGCACGGCAATACAGCGGACCAGGCTCACAGTCGTATGGGTCGCCGGGATCAGAAACGGATTCACCCGGCAATGGACTGCCTCCTGCATCCTGTGATTCGGACATCTGATCCTCTCTCCACGCTGCAGGTCAGCCGGGCTTCCTACCCGGCGCCGGAAAGGGTACTCCCTCCACCAGGCTCGGGTCAACTGCAGTATGTCGCGGCCTATCACCTATCGTTCGCTTCGCTGAGGTTCAGATAGCTTGAGGCGCTCCCGTTCGTCCATAGGTTTCAGGGCCGCGCCGATGCGCTGGACCCCTTGCACGGACGCCGCCGCCGCGCAGCCCACCACGCAGTCGAACCAGCCTTTCGACAGGCTCAAGGCCCTGAGAGTGTGTATGAAAAATCTCATGCGGCCCTCGACTGGGCATTCTTGCCTAAACGAGCCAACATCAGATTGGTCATGGCCAAGTATATCCACGTCTCCTCGCTTTCGGGGAGCGCTTCGTAATCCTTGCTCAGACGACGGCACTTACAGAGCCACGCAAATGTCCGCTCGACCACCCAGCGGCGCGGCAATACCTGAAAGCCTCCACCGAGGGGCTTTTTCACGATCTCGATGCTCCAGCCCGTGTGTTCGCCCAGCCAATCCTCGAAACGACCGCGGTAGCCAGCATCAGCCCAGATTTTCTTCAGTCGTGGCCAGTCCTCCAACTTCAGCGAGTCCACCAAGAGCTTGCCGCCATCGCGGTCTTGGATGTCCGCCGCGTGGACGACGGCCTTTAGAAGTAAACCCTGTGTGTCCACCAAGATATGACGTTTCCGGCCGTTTACCTTCTTGCCCGCATCGTAGCCGCGCGGCCCCCCTTTTCGGTGGTCTTGGCCGACTGGCTGTCGATGCTGGCAGCACTGGGGGTGGGCTCGCGCCCGAGGCGCACTCGCTCCCGTTCGCGCAGCTGCGTGTGGATACATTCCCAGTCGCCGCTGTTGGTCCACTTGCGGAAGTAGTATTGCACAGTGGGCCAGGGCGGAAAGTCGTGCGGCAAACTGCGCCACGCACAGCCGTTGCGAACCATGTAGAGCAAGGCGTTGAGCACCTCTCGAAGGTCCACTTCCCGGGGCCGTCCCCGCTTGCTCGGAGGTGGCAGCAGAGGCTGCAGAACCTCCCATTCCGCATCCGTCAAGTCTGTAGGATAAGGTTTTCGTGCCATGCCTCCAGTCTAACGAGGCCGAAACCCGGATTTCCATACACACTCTGAGTTCCGCCGAAGCGTGGTTGTGTGCGCCCCGCAGGCGCGGGGCGTCACATCCCGTCGGGACTCGCCCTTCGGGCTCGCGACACTCGGCCAGAGCGCCTCCGTGTTGCGGGCGCCTTCGGCGTCCCGTCCTGCGGACTCGGCCTTCGGCCTCGCGCCCCGTTTG
>JAWOCH010000063.1:0-4311 GCA_046483865.1 Candidatus Brocadiia bacterium
GCTGGAAGAGAAAGTGTTCGGCTGCCTGGCGGCCAGCCAGATCGGCTCGGCCATGGGCGCCGCCGTCGAGGGCTGGAGCTGGCAGCGAGTCGAGCAGGAGTACGGACGCCTCGACCGGCTGCTGCCCTACGAGCACTACGACAACGGCTGGGTGCGCGAGCCGGGCACGACCGAGGACGGCATCGAGCGGCAGCGCGTGTTCCTGCGCGCCATCCGACGGGCGGGGGGACGCATCAGGGCCGAGCACGTGGCCGCCGTCTGGCGGGAGGAAGTGGACCCCGAGCACGCCGAGTGGTGCATGGAGCCGTTTGACCGCTACCTGATAGGGCTCGCGCGCGCCGGCGTGCCGGCCGTGCGCATCGGCAGCTTCAGCCCATACACGAACCTCATCTCGCTGGCCCGCTCGTGCCATCCGCTGGGGCTGATCAACGCCGGCGACCCCGGGCAGGCGTGGCGGGACGTGCACCAGGTCGGCCTCGTGCTGCAGGGGCCGCAGGGCAGCGGGCTGGACTGGGCCGGGCTGGTGGCGGCCGTCATCGCCGCCGCATGTCGTCCGGGCGCCACCTTCCCCGATGCACTCGCCGCCGGGCTCGACCTGGCGGGGGAGGGCATCGCCGCCGAAGTGCGCCGAGCCCTGGAGGTGGCCGATGAGGTGGACGACCCGGTCGAGATGCGCACCGTCTTCGACGAACGGCATTACTCCGGACGGGGTATGGTCTATGCCATGAGCTACGCCAACGAGATTGTCTCGAAGGCGATGGCCGTCGTGAAGGCCACCGACGCCGACCCGAAGGGGGCCATCCTGACTGCGGTGAACTTCGGGCGGGACACGGACTGCCTGGCCGCCGTGGCCGGGGGGATTGCCGGCGCGCTGGCCGGCGGAGAGCATGTGCCCACCGAGTGGGTCGAACAGGTGGACCGGGCCACAGAGGCCAACCCGCACACCTGCCTCTCGCTGACGCTGCGCGAGATGGCCGACATCGTCACGGACGGCCTCCGGGCCGAGATGCAGCGCGCCCGCCGGCGCGCGGAGCGGCTGGAGCAGGCGCTGGACTGAGAGCCCCCGACGGGAGGGAATGGCTGTGGACATCATTGACGGCATGGAGATCGAAGAGATCATCTGCGTCTACATGGAACGGGGCGACGACTTCCACGAGTGCGTCGAGCAGGCGGCGCGCGAGAAGGACATCCGCGCCGGCGCCATCCTGAGCGGCATCGGCACCTTCGACGTCGCGCGCATACACCACATCACGCACACCGGGTTCCCGTCCAACGACGAGTTCGTGACCCTCGAAGGTCCGGTCGAGCTGTGCTCGGTGGACGGGATCATCGCCGACCACCAGCCGCACATGCACACGACGATGGCCGTCCGGGGAGACGAGCTGTTCGCCGGGCACCTGGAGCCGGGCTGCCGGGTGCTGTACCTGGCTGAGGTCGTCATTGCGAAGTTCGCCGGCCGCGAGCTGGAGCGCGACACGCATCCGGAACACGGCACGCCTCGGCTGAAGCCCCGTTCGTAGCAGCCTGTTGAGGAATGTAGCTCAGCCGCCCCCGGCTGAAGACTCACGGCCGAGGGCGGCCGTGCCACATAGGGGCGGCTTCTGAGCTGCGGCTCGCTCGGCCGAATACCAGTTCTTCCGTTCTTCAACAGGCTGTTGAGCAGAGCGCCCGGTTGTCAACGCACCCATCACCACGCGGGGGCACAGGTCATGTCCTTCGATCCGCTGCGTGCCGTGCGTCCGCTGAAGTCCGTCCCGCCCAAGTACCGGCGGCGCGGCTACAGGCACACGATGAGCTGGGTCTTCTTCGGCGTCTTCTTCGGGGTCATCCTGGGGGAGGGCCCCTTCGTGCTGCGTCAACTCGGCGGCACGGCTTTCCAAAGCCTCCTGTTCAATGTCGCCCGCGGCGTCGTTCTGCTTCCGGCCATCCTCTGGGTGCCGCTGGTCGAGCGGCGCAACCCTGTCAGGCTCACGGGCCTGGTGCTGGCGCTGGCCGGGCTGGTGGCGGTGCTGAGCGCATTCGCCACGGGCGCGATGAGTCTGTCGCTGGTTCTGACCGGTTCGCTCATGCTGGCCGCCATGCACCGCCCGGTGCTGGGCACGGCGCTGGAGCAGATCTATCCCGCTCCCTGGCGGGGCAAGCTCATCAGCCTGCCCACCACGTTGGACATGCTGGCCCGCGGCGTGGTCCTGCTGGTGGCGGGGCGGCTGCTGACCCGCGACCTGTCGGCCTACCGCTGGGTCTTCCCGTGTGCGGGACTCTGCATGGTCATCGCCGGACTGCTGTTTCGCCAGATCCACGGCAGCCGCGGGGGCGCTCAGGATGCCGTCTCGGCCGCCGGACGGACGCTTTGGCATCAGGCCGCGGCCGCCGTCGGGCGCGCCCTGCGCAACCGGACGCTGCTGGTCTTTCTCATCGGCTACTTCCTGGTCGCCTCCGGCGGCGTGCTCATGGGCAACGTGCTGCCGCTGTTCGCCCACGACGAACTGATGCTCACGCCCGGGCAGTGGGGCGACGCGGTTGGCACTTATCTGTTCGTCATGCTGGTGAGCTTCTGGTTCTGGGGGCGTTTCATGGACCGGTTCGGCGCGCCGCCCACCATGCTGATCTGCTGGAGCGGCTACGGCCTGCTGGGCGCCTCGCTGTTCTTCGTGGACTCCTGGCCGGCCTTCCTGGCCGTGGTGGCCGCGCGCGGCCTGTTCATGTCCGGCAACGTGGTGGCGTTCTTCCCCATCGTCATGCACTTCACCGACTCATCGGAGACGATGAGCGGCATGGGGCTGCACAGCTCGCTGTGGGGCCTGCGCTGGGTGCTGATGCCTCTGGCGGTGATCTGGATAGTGGACGGCGCGCTCTTCCCGCAGCGCTACGTCTTCCTGGTCTCGGTGGCGATGATCGCCGCGGGCGTCACAGTCATGACCACCGTCTGGCTGCGCGACCGCCGCCGGAGGGGCGCCTGAGGGGCGCGTCTGGGGGGACCGTAACGGAGTGTCTGCTGTCGGTTGACGCCCGCCCTCCAGCTTGCCGGTCCAGTGGCTGAGACATCCCTGCCGGATTGTTCGAGATCCGACTGTGGCAACAGCCCCTGAGGATTCGGTACGATACTTCCGCATCATCACCTGTAGTCCTGGACAGAGCAGCCCTGGTGAGGGGGCCGGGGGAGTTTCCAGGTGCTTTCCGGGCCTCCTTCTGTTGCCGCGGTGAAGCGGGGTTGGCTTCACATGTCCGCAACCAATGTCGTAATGATTACCTTCGATTGTCTCCGCCCGGATCGGCTGGGCTTCAACGGCTACCGGGGCGTTGAGACGCCGGCTTTCGACAGTCTGGCGGAGGAATCGCTTGTCTTCGAGCGAGCCTACTGCCAGACTCCGAACACGTGGGTCGCGCACGCGAGCCTGTTCACCGGCACCTACCCCGCCCGTCACGGAGTGCGCACACCCCGGTCCGGGATCAGCCCTGACGTGGGGACGCTTGCGGAGGCGCTCTCCGATGCCGGTTACGAGACCCATGGTCTGCCGGCGGTCGGTATGCTGAGGTCGGAGCTGGGGTTCGGCCGAGGGTTCGATACCTACACACTGGAGGGCACCCGGGGGCCGAAACTGCGCTACGACAACCCTCAGTACCGGCCCGCTGCCAGGTCGCTCCAGATGGCGAAGGAGCGGATTGAGAACGCCCGGCGTCCGTTCTTCCTCTGGATACACCACTTCGGAATTCATTGGATAGCAGAGGACGCGTTGGCGCTGCCGGCGGAATACAGAGACCGCTTC
This sequence comes from Candidatus Brocadiia bacterium, assembly GCA_046483865.1. GTDB lineage: Bacteria > Planctomycetota > Brocadiia > SM23-32 > SM23-32 > JAWOCH01. The sequence continues at coordinate 3,768 of JAWOCH010000063.1, forward strand.
AGCGAATACGCGCAGTTCTACGACGGCAAGGTTTCCTACGCCGATGCGGCCCTCCTGCGACCTCTCATCGCGTACCTGAAGGAAGCAGACCTGTGGGACGAAACGGCCATCGTGCTCCTCAGCGACCATGGCGAGAACCTGGACTGGGTGGAGAGCCGACGGGGGCGGTCTGCGCATAACTTCGACCTCCGCGAAGAGGCAATACGGACTCTGCTCATGATCCGTCTCAAGTCCGGCCGACCGGCCGGCCGGCGTGCGGACATCGCCAACTCGGTGGATGTCCTGCCGACGATCTGCGAGATCTGCGGCGTCGAGCCGCCCCGCACCAACCAGGGACGCTCGCTCCTGTCGAGCGACCGGGAAGGCGAGGGAACTGCCGCCTATGTAGAGTGCTTGTGCCAGGGCTGTGTAGGAGTCGTCCGCAATCGCCGGAAGCTTGTGCTCGTCATGGACAGCATCCACGGCCCCCGTCCGGTCTGGGCGGCAAAAGGCGCCCGCAAGCTGCTGCACAGCCTGAAGCGTCGGACGCTGCGTGCCGTCGGAT
>JAWOCH010000074.1:0-5250 GCA_046483865.1 Candidatus Brocadiia bacterium
CTTGCGGTCCTGGCCGACCGGGACGATGACCCTGAGGCGGCACGACGGGCACGCGCGTTGCAGTACGAAGCCGCCCACAACGTGGCCGCGGAGGACTTCGGCGACGGTATGGCCCTGTTCGATCAGATGATCGAAGCCGCTCCGAGCGAGTCGGAGGCGGCCGACGCCATCCGGCGCAAGGCCGACGCCGCCCTCGAGGCCGGCCGGTTTCTCTACGCACAGGACGAATACAGGGCGCTGGTCAGCCTTCATCCCCGCAGCCAGTGGGTGCCGTACTGCTGGTTCAGGATCGCCGACTGCGAGTGGCGAATGGCCCGGTGGCTGGGGCTGGGCATGGAGGGGGTCAGGGAGGCCGAGCGTTCCTTCTCGGACTTCACGGATATCTACCCGCTGCACCCCTATGCTGACGAGGCGGAGCAGAAGGCCGAGGCCGCGCGGGAGCAGTTGGCCCGCATGAACGCGGAGGTGGCGCGTTTCTACGTGCAGGCGGAGGAGCGCCCCTGGGCGGCCGTGCCCTACCTGCGTCGCGTGGTTTCGCGGTTTCCCGAAAGCTCCGAGGCCGAGTGGGCCGCACAGCAGTTGCGCCAGATCGAAGGGCAACTGCAGGCCCCGCTTCGGGGCGATCTGCGCAGCATGTCGCTGCCCGGCGTGCAACCCGAGCGATAGGCATCGAGGATGAAGCTGAGACACATCGTGTCGCTGTGCATAGTCCTGGCCGTCCTGGGGACGGGATGCGGCTACCGGGCGGGGGGACTCATGCCGCCGGGAGTGCGCACGGTTTATGTCGAGGCATTCGACAACGAGACATTCCGTCGCGGGCTGGAAGTGGACCTGACGCGGGCTTTGGTGGCCGAAATCGAGCTGCGCACGCCGCTGGTGTTCGCAACGCGGGAGGAGGCGGACAGTATTCTGAGCGGGGAACTGCTGGAGGCGAACGAGCAGACACGCATCAAGAGCCAACGGGGCAGGATACTGCTGCAGCGCACGACGGTGAAGGTCCGATTCAGGTGGCGAGACCGACTCACGGGGGCCGAGATCATTCCCGAGCAGACGGTGACGGAGTCGGCCCAGCTCGCCAGCGACGTGGCTGAGTCCGGGACGGGCATCGGGGGCGATCCCATCCCGGCCGACCTCATCCCCCAGGAAGCGTCTTTCGAGCGGGCCTTCCAGGAGGCCGCCCAGCGCGTTGTGGAAAGGATGGAGGGCGGCTGGTAGAATAGGAGTAGTGGGGCGAGCGCCGATTCGGCCATGTCCCTCCCGACGCCAGGCACTTCAGATGGAGGCGTCCCTGCGGGCGCCGTTCTTTCGTATGGCAGACAGAGAAGACAGAAACAGACCGCAGCGTAACCTGCGCCCCGACGGCGGAGATGGCTCCGGACCGCCCGACGGACCGAAGATCGGCCGGCAACTGCTCGTGTGGGCCATCATCCTCGGCGCCATCCTGCTGGGCTTCACCATCGTGCGCAAGGTCAGCCAGCCGGCGCAGAACGATATCAGCGTGGACCGGTTCGTCGAGCTGCTCAACAGCAAGCGGGTGGCGGAGGTGCGGGTCAGCGGAACCGAGGTCAAGGCTCGCCTCAGGGACGCGGAAGGCCCCGAGGCAACGGTGCGCCTGACGCTGCCCCAGGGGTTCATCGACAACAAGCTTGGGGATTGGGCCGAGACCACGCGTGTGGAATACGAGCCGAACGACAGCATGCTGCCGTTCGCCCTATTCAACATAGCCCCTTTCGTGATTCTGCTTCTGCTGATGCTCTATTTCTTCAACCGTCAGATGCGTGCTGTGGGCTCGAAGGACGGTTGGATGCCGTTCGTCGGCAACAGCACCGAGCAGGCGCGAAAGGAGAAGCCGCCCGTCTCCTTCGAGGATGTCGCCGGCGTGGAGGAGGCCAAGGAGGAAGTCCAGGAGATCGTCGAGTTCCTGAGGAACCCCGACAAGTTCCAGCGGCTGGGAGGGCGCATCCCGCGCGGCATCCTGCTGGTTGGCGCCCCGGGCACGGGCAAGACGCTGCTGGCCAAGGCCATCGCCGGGGAGGCGGACGTGCCGTTCTTCAGCCTCTGCGGCTCGGACTTCGTGGAGCTTTTCGTGGGCGTGGGCGCCGCCCGTGTGCGCGACCTGTTCCGCAAAGCGCGCGAGAACCAGCCCTCCATCATCTTCCTGGACGAGATAGACGCCGTCGGCCGCAAGCGCGGCACCGGCCTGGGCGGAGGACACGACGAACGTGAGCAGACGCTCAATGCCATCCTCAGCGAGATGGACGGCTTCAGCCGCGACGAGGGCACCATCGTGATGGCCGCCACGAATCGGCCGGACGTGCTGGACCCGGCCCTGCTGCGGCCGGGCCGGTTCGACCGGGAGATCGTCGTGGACATGCCTGACGTGCGTGGGCGGGAGGAGATACTCGAAGTTCACGTGCGCAAGGTCAAGACTGCTTCGGACGTGTCCCTGAAGGACATCGCCCGTGGCACGCCGGGGTTCACGGGAGCCGACCTGGAGGCACTGATCAACGAAGCCGCGATCCGCGCCGCCATGAAGGGGCGGCGCGAGGTGCGCATGGCAGACCTCGAAGAGGCCCGCGACAAGGTGCGTTTCGGCCGTCAGAAAAAGCGCAGCCGTGTCATGAGCGACGAGGACCGCCAACTGACCGCCTACCACGAGGCCGGCCACGCTCTGATCGCCAAGCTCCACGACCACATCGAGCCGCTGCACAAAGTGACCATCATCCCGCGCGGTGTGGCGATGGGCATGACCATGGTGTTGCCCGAGAAGGACAAGTACGGCCTGCGCAAGAAGGAGTGCATGGGGCAGATCACCATGGCCCTGGCCGGACGAGTCAGCGAGGAGATGTTCTGCGACGACATCTCATCGGGCGCGGAGAACGACATACGGGCTGCCACCGAGCTGGCGCGCAAGATGATCACCCGCTGGGGCATGAGCGACTCTCTCGGCCCCATCAGCTACAGCGAGGACGAACAGCACGTGTTCCTCGGCGACGAGATCACCCGTGCCAAGCAGCACAGCGACCGAATGGCCGAGAAGATAGACGAGGAAGTGAACTCCCTGCTGATGGGCTGCTACCAGGAAGCCCGCGGCACGTGCGAGGACCGGTCCGAGCAGCTCCAGGCCATTGCCGAGGCGCTCCTCGAACTGGAGACGCTCAGCGGCGAGGAAGTGGATATGATCCTCGAGGGCGCCACTTGCGAGGACATCGCCGCCGAGCGCGGGGCGCGCGAGGAGAAGCGTCGCCGGAGCGCCGCGGAGGAGGCCCCGCCGGAGACCGACGAGGGCACGGCCGCCGGCGGGTATCCCAGCCCGGCCGGCCAGCCGGCCTGACGGACCCACCATGTCATTCTGCCTGTGTGGGGTCGCCCCCGTGTTCAGCCGCCGACGAGACGTGTGGTATGCCGACGGGCTGCGCTTCGAGTGCGTCCGCTGCGGCAAGTGCTGCGGCGGTGCCCCCGGCTACGTCTGGGTTGATGACGACGACATCCAGCAGATGGCGGAGCATCTCGGGATGGGTGAGCGGGAGTTCCTGGAGCGCTACTGTCGCCGGGTGCGCTGGCGGATCAGCCTGAGGGAGCGACCCAACGGCGACTGCGTGCTGCTGGGCCAGGACGGCTGCACCGTCTATCCCGTCCGGCCGCCCCAGTGCCGCACCTTCCCTTTCTGGTCTCACCTGCTGCGCAGTCGGCGCCGCTGGGAGCGCGCCGTGGCGGAGTGCCCCGGCATCGGGCGGGGCAGGCTGTACCCGGCCGAGGAAATCCAGCGCATAGCCGCCGGCAAGCGCACGACGTAGCAGCGCCATCTCTTCCCTTCAGCCCCTTTCATCCGGATGTTGTTGTGCCGGCGTCCGCCAACCCTATAATGCCGGCCTCCATCTGGACCTGGATTACCGGGTTTTCCGTTCGCCACTCCGGAGCAGTTGCGGCAGCACGTCCACGAAGCGGTGCGCACGCTGAACACACCGGAGGGCGGACTGATGCTCTACGCAGAATGCGAGCCCGACGTGCCGTTGGAGAACATCCGCGCCCTTTGCGCGGCGCTGGACGAGGTCGGCGGGCCATTGCAGTAGAAGCCGGCCTCGTGGATTAACGGGAGGAAGCATATGCTGTGGGGAATGACCAGTAGCGGATGGCTCACCTGTTTGGTCAACGAAGCGCCGGATCCGAAGCGCGCTCAGTTGGAACTGATGGCCGAACACGGTCTGCATGTTACCGCCTGGCGGGCCAGCCAACTGATGGAGATGAAAGCTGACCGGCGCGCGGAGCTGGCGGAACTGGCCGAGGAGCTGGATATACGCATCGGGCTGGGGGTGCGCATACCCATCTACGCCGAGGACCCGGCCGAGCGAGAGGCGGCAACGGAACGCGCCATCGAAGCTGTAGATGAGCTGGCGCCCGTGTTCCGCTCCCCGCTCTGCGAGAGCGGGCTGCCTTACGACAGCTTCACCCGTGAGCCCTCCATCGAGGAGCAGATCGAGCGGGCATCGGATGCGCTGGCGCCTCTGGCGGAGCATGCGGCGGAAGCAGGCTGCCCCCTCGGGCTGCACAATGCGGGGCACTGGTGTCGGCACTTGGCCGAGTTGTGCCATCGCACGCCGGGCCTGGGCATTCTCCTGGACACGGCCAACCCGTTCTTTGCCGCAGAGCAGCCGTTCCGCGCAGCCCAGGACGCCGCTCCCTACGTGGTCGGCACCCACTTCAAGGACCGGTGCGGCCATCCCGACTCGGGCAGGCTGGTCTTCGAGACCAGCGGGGCGGTGATCGGGCAGGGCGACGTGGACATCCCCACGGTGTTCGGCATCCTGAAGGACAACGTGCCCGACTTCGAGAACTGCCCGATGCTCATGGAGATTGACCCGGTCGAGGGGATGGAGGCGCGCGAGGTTCTGGCCTTGAGCGCCGAGTACGTCAAGTCCCTCGGCTGACTGTCTGTGCTATCTGGAGCGAGGACGATGTGCGCGAAGACGAAACCTTTGCGGGCGGTCGTGGTGGGTTGCCGGATGGGCCGGCGGCACGCCAGGGCGATGGCCGCCCTGGAAGACTACGAGGTGGTGGGCGTCTGCGACCTGGAAGAGGAGACTGCTCGGCAAGCGGCTGAGCATACCCGAGGCGCCCGCATATACGCGGACTTCGGCGAGATGCTGGAGACCGAGCGGCCCGACGTGGTGGGCGTTGCCACGCCGACCGACAGCCATGCCAAACTGACGATCGCCGCCGCGCAGAGCGGCGTGCAGGGCGTCTGCTGCG
>JAWOCH010000108.1:0-6118 GCA_046483865.1 Candidatus Brocadiia bacterium
CTGAAGCCCAGTTACGACCGGTGGGTCGCCGAGGCGCGCGGCGCGGGGGTGCCTATCGTGGACATGGACTCCGACGGGCGCGTGGACAGCCTGGTGCCGCTCTGGATCGAGTCGGCCATCAACGTCTGCGACCCCATCGAGGTCGCCGCCGGCAACGACATAGTGGCCATGCGCGAACGGTTCGGACGGCGGATGGCCTACCGGATGGGTGTGGACAAGCGGGCCATCGCCAGGGGCGGGCGGGCCATCGAGGAGGAGCTGCGCCGCGTCGAGCCGGTCGTCCGGGACGGCGGCTACATCCCCGGCTGCGACCACGGCGTGCCGAACGATGTCTCGTGGCCGAACTTCATCCACTACGCGCACCTGCTGGCAAGACTGACCGGTTGGATCTAAGGAGTTGCTCCCTTATGCGTTATGACAATCCCGTCATCCCCGGATTCCATCCCGACCCGAGCATCTGCCGCGTTGGGCGGGACTACTACCTGGTGACCAGTTCGTTCGAATACTTCCCCGGCGTTCCTGTCTTCCACTCGCGCGACCTGGTCCACTGGCGCCGGCTGGGCTATTGCCTGACGCGCCGAAGCCAGCTCGACCTGGCCGGCTGCGCGTGCAGCGACGGCATCTGGGCGCCGACCATCCGCCACCACGAGGGCACCTTCTACATGGTCACCACGCTGGTCCGGCGGGATCCATTCCGGGCGCGGAACTTCTTCGTCACCGCCACTGACCCGGCCGGGCCGTGGTCGGAACCCGTCTGGCTGGACGAGGGTGGCATTGACCCCGACCTGTTCTTTGGCGAAGCAGGCACGGTTCACTACTCCCGCACCGGGGAGGTGGGCATCTGGAGCGGCGAAGTGGACGTAGAGACCGGCCGAATCGTGCGCCCCCTGCAACAGGTCTGGGCCGGCACGGGCGGGGCGTACCCCGAGGGCCCACACCTCTACAGGATTGACGGTGTCTACTACCTGATGGTCGCCGAGGGCGGCACAGGCTACGGGCACATGGAGACCATCGCCCGCGCGGAGAGCCCTTGCGGACCGTTTGAGCCCTGTCCGCGCAACCCCATTCTGACCCACCGCGACCGACCCGAGCATCCCATCCAGTGCACCGGCCATGCCGACCTCGTCCAGGCGCACGACGGCTCGTGGTGGATGGTGTTCCTCGGCGTCCGAGACCGTCACCCCGGCGTGCACTCGTTCCACCTGGGTCGGGAGACGTTTCTCGCGCCAGTGCGGTGGGACGAGGAGGGATGGCCGACCGTGGGGCGGGCCGGACGTGTCGAGCTTCAGATGGACGGGCCGGATTGGGAGCCGCATCCCTGGCCTGCGCCGCCGGCGCGCGATGACTTCGATGACCTGGAACTGGGTCCGCGCTGGAACACGCTCCGGCTGCCGCTCGGTGCGCGCGGCTCACTGTTCGCGCGGCCAGGCTGGCTGCGCCTGCACGGCACGGAATGGACGCTGGACGACACTGAGCCGGTTGCGTTTCTCGGCCGCCGTCAGACCCACATGAACTGCCGTGCGACCACGCGCATGGACTTCCATCCCGCCGACGACGGCGATGAGGCGGGCCTGACCGTGCTGATGCGCGATACTCTGCACTACGAGATGGCCCTGACCCGAACCGACGGCGAACGGCAGGTGATCGTCCGCCGGAGGGTGAAGGCAGAAGCGGAGGTCGTGGGCACGGGCAGTCCGGGCGCCGGTCCGGTCGAGTTGCACCTGGACGCCGACCGGGACACGTACGAGTTCGCATGGAGCGGCCCGGACGGCATCCGCCATCACCTTGCGCAACTGCCGGTGGCGGACATCGCTCTCAGCTCCGACGCTGATGCCTTCACCGGGCTCTACATTGGCCTGTACGCGACGGGGAACGGGCGTCCGTGCTCCGTGCCCGCGGACTTCGACTGGTTCGAGCTGCACGCTGGGTGACCTGCGCTCCGACAGGAGAGGAGAGAGTCAGATGAGCGGCTTCACAATCGTTGACGCGCACGTCCACATGCGGGGCCTCGGCAGCCTGCCCAACCTGACGGGGATGCTGACCGCGGCGGACCTCGAGGCCATCAACATCCTGTGCATGGTGGTGCGCGGCGGACGGAACCTGAGCCAGAACGCCGCCGCGCTGCTGTTCAAGGCGCTCCATCCGGGACGCTTCTACGCCTTCGGCGGCCTCCACTACAAGAAGCTCGGTGGCCGTTACGAGGACTTCGCCGAGCAGGCCCGGCGCCTGCTGGACGCCGGCTGCGACGGCATGAAGATGATCGAGGGCAAGCCCACCACGCGCAAGGCCCTGGGCCACCCGCTGGACGATCCGATGTACGACGACTACTACGCGTTCATGGAAGAGCAGGGCGTGCCGATCCTGTTCCACGTGGGCGATCCGCGCACCTTCTGGGACCCCGAAAGCTGCCCGCCGGGCGCGAAGGAGCGGGGCTGGTTCTACGGCGACGGCAGCTTCCGCACGCTCGACCAGCTCTACCGGGAGCAGGAGTCGGTGCTCGAGTCCTTCCCCGGTCTGCGGATCATCTTCGCGCACTTCAACTTCCGCTCCGACGACATGGAGTCCGCCCGGCGCTTACTGGACCGCTGGCCGGAGGTCAGTTTCGACATCACGCCGGGCAGCGAGATGTACGTCAACTTCACCGAGGACGCCGCCGCCTGGCGCGCGTTCTTCACCGAGTATGCCGACCGCATCGTTTTCGGCACAGACAACAGCGCCCGCGCCGATTCTGCCGCGCAGGACGTGCGGGCTGCAACGGATAAGATAGGATGGATGCGGACCTTCCTGGAGACCGAGGACGAGGCGCAGATGTGGGGCACCCCCATCCGCGGCATCAGGCTGGAGGCGGACGTGCTGGAGCGCATCTACGCCGGCAACTTCCGCCGCTACGCCGGGTCCGAGCCGAAGCCGGTCGAGGCCGGCCTGGCCCTGGAGGAGTGCGAGCGCGCCATGGCCCTGGCGCAGGACGAGCCGGAGGAAGACGCCATCATGGCCGAGCTGCACGAGCTGCACAAGCGGCTGGGAGAGTGCACGGGGGGTTAGCCGGCCACCGTCAACCGGTAGGTCCGGCGTCCTCGCCGGACAAGGCGCGGCGGGACGCCGCGCCTGGCCGATCGTACTGAGACGGGCCACGCGAGACGCATTCCCCCGCCGGTCGCTGACGGTCGGTCATAGCAGCGCGGTGCTGAAGTAGCGCTCGGCGCGGTCGGGCAGGACGGTGACCACGTTGCCTTCGATCTCGGCGGCTATCTGGCGGGCCGCCCAGACGTTGGCGCCGCTCGATATGCCCACCAGCAGGCCGTGGTCGCGGCCCAGGTGGCGGGTTATCTCGATGGCGTCCTCGTCGGTGACCTCGACCACCCTGTCCACCAGCTCCACGTCGAGCACGCCGGGCACGAACCCGTCGCCGATGCCCTGTATCTGGTGCAGGCCCGGCTCGTGACCCAGCAGGGCGGAGACGTTCTTCGGCTCGACGGCCACCACGAGGGTGTCCGGCTTGTGCTCGCGCAGGAACTTGCCCACCCCCTGGAGCGTGCCGCCGCTGCCCACTCCGGCGACGAAGGCGGCGATGTCACCGCCCATCTGCCGCCACAGCTCGCGGGCGGTCTCCTCGTAGTGCACGCGGGGGTTGTCCGGGTTCTCGAACTGCTGGGGGATGTAGACGCGCTCATCCTCGGCGGCCAACTGTTCCGCCCGCCGCACCGCCCCGGCGATGCCCTCCTCGTCCGGGGTCAGCACCAGCTCCGCCCCCAGGGCGGCGATCAGTTTCTTGCGCTCCTCGCTCATGCCCTGGGGCATGACTATGCGCACCTTGTATCCCTTCAGCCGGCCGACCAGGGCCAGCCCGATGCCCGTGTTGCCGGAGCTGGGCTCCAGCACAATGCTGTCCGGCTTCAGCAGGCCGTCCCTTTCGGCCCCTTCGAGCATGGCCAGGGCGACGCGGTCCTTGATGCTGCCGCCGGGGTTGAGGAACTCGGCCTTCGCGTACAGGTTCTCCCCCGCCAGTTGCATCAGCGGGGTGTTGCCGATCAAGTCGAGCACGTTATCGGTCAGCATTTCAGGCTCCGAGCGCGCTTTCCGGGAAGCAGCTATCATACGCCCGCCGCCCCGTCCGTTCAACCGGCGGCAGCGGGGCAGGGCCATCCAACTGTCTGAGTGAAACGATCCGAACTGCCGCCCTGGCGCCCGAGAAGAGGTCTACGAGAATGTAGCACGGCCGCCCTCGGCCGTGATCGTTTCTTTGCCCCCAGCCGGGGGCGGCCTTTCGGCGGGCTACAGGTTCAGCTGGCGGCGGTTTCTGAATGAGCCCGGTCGGGGCGTCTCGGTGGACATGAGCGCTTCACATCGGCATAATGCGGCTTCCCTGGTCAACAGGTGGGAGGCAGTATGAGCAAGCCGAAAGTCTACATCCATCGCGTCGAGTGGTGCCCGTATGATGTCTACATGGACGAGGAGAACGAGGAATTGCTGTCCTCGTTTGCCGAAGTCGTCAACGACGGCCGACGCGCTGAACCGCTGCCGCCGGACGAGATGGCCGAGCGGCTGGAGGGGGTGCAGGGCATACTGTCGTTGAACGGCTCGCACGCGGACGAAGTTACCCGGGAGGTACTCCAGCAGGCCGGCACCGTGCAGGTGGCCGCGGTGTCCCACTGGTGGGGCCAGCACAACGAACTCGCGCCCGTCTGGGAGCAGGCCGGGGTGACGGTCGTGGACGCTTCCCGCCCCTGCAATGAGGCGGTGGCCGAGTGGGCCCTGGGGGCCATCATCGCCGGACTCCGGCGGATGGTGTACTACAACGACCAGATGCACGCCGGCGTCGAGTGGCCGCCCTATCGGGGCATCGCAGGCCAGCTCAACGGCAGCACCGTGGGCCTGGTGGCGCTGGGCCGCGTTGGGCGCATCATGGCGCAGTACCTGGCGCCGTTTGACTGCCGCGTGCTGGCGTTCGATCCGGGCATAGACGCCGGGCAGGCGGCCGAACTCGGCGTGGAGCTTGTCGAGCTGGACGAACTGCTGCGTTCTACCGACGCCGTCTCCCTGCACGCGCCGGTAACCGAGCAGACCAGGGGGATGATCGGCGCGCGGGAACTGGCGCTGATGAGGGACGGCGCACTGCTTGTGAACTGCGCCCGGGCGGCACTTGTGGACGGGGAGGCGATGCGCCGGGAGCTGTCCACCGGGCGGATCAGCGCCTATCTGGACGTGTACCAGCCGGAACCGCCGCCGGTGGACGACGTGCTGCGCGAGCTGGACAACGTGGTGATGACGCCGCACGTGGCCGGGACGACTGACCAGATGTTCCTGCGTTGCGGGCGCTGTGCCATCGAAGCCCTGCGTGAGAACCTGGTGGGATAGCGGCCGCATCTGCGCACTTGTGCGGGCGCTGCCGACGGGTTAGTATGCCAATGATGAAGCCGGCGCGGGGGCTAACGCGCGGGCTTGACTCAGGTCGGCCGGGGGCGATAGGACAGGGGGCTTCTGGTCTGCGTCTACACATTCCACACGCCCTGCCGGGGGAACTGCCATGGTGAGCGAGCGGTTGGTGCAGGAGCTTAACTCCCAGGTGAACGCCGAGCTTTACTCGGCGTACCTTTACCTTGCGATGTCGGCGTACTTTGACGCCGAGGGCATGACGGGGTTCGCTGGCTGGATGCGCGCCCAGGCGCAGGAGGAGACCTTCCACGCCTACAAGTTCTACCACTACCTGAATGAACGCGGCGCGCGCGTGCGCTTGCCGGCCATTGAGGAGCCGCCGGGCGACTGGAGCAGCCCGCTGGCGGCCTTCCAGAACGTGGCCGAGCACGAAGCCAAGGTCACCGCGCTGATTGATGGCCTGATGGACAGCGCTGTCGAGGAAAACGATCACGCCACGCAGGCTTTCCTGCAGTGGTTCGTCGCCGAGCAGGTGGAGGAGGAAGCCACCGCGCAGGACATCGTGCAGAGACTCCAGATGATCGGCGACTCCGGCCAGGACATGCTGATGCTGGACAGGGAACTGGGCGCGCGGGAGTTCAGCTTGCCGGCTGGCGAGGAGGAGGAAGAGTAGTGCGCTACAACGCCGGCGAGATACTGGAGATAGCGCAACAGATCGAACGCAACGGGGCGCGGTTCTACGAGG
>JAWOCH010000231.1:0-4098 GCA_046483865.1 Candidatus Brocadiia bacterium
CCCGAGTGCAGGCCCGGCGTGCGGGCGCTGGCCGACTACGTCGAGTCCACCAGCGGCATGTGCCGGAGGGCGCAAGAGTCGGAGGCAAACGAAATGATCGTGGGCACGGAGATCGGGCTGGTCCACCGCCTGCGCAGGGAGAACCCGGGCAAGGAGTTCTACGTCGCCTCCGAGGCCGCCGTCTGCCCCAACATGAAGCGGACCACATTGGAACGGGTCTTCTGGTCTCTGGAGGAGATGCGGCATCGCGTCTCCGTGCCCGAGGCGACGCGCAGGAAGGCCCTCGGGGCGGTCGAAAGGATGGTCGAGACGGTCAGGGCCTGAGCCGCCGGGCCGAAGGGGCTTCGTCAGAGAGCGTCTGCGCCTCGCGCACCGGTGCGGATGTTCAGGGCGTCTTCCACGGGGTAGATGAAGACCCTCCCGTCGCCCTTCTCGCCCAGGTGGGCATGGTCGCTTATGATCTCGGCGAACTCGCGCGCTTCCTCGTCCCGGCAGACTATCTCCAGCTTGGCGCAGGCGGAATAGGTCTCCGAATACTTGCGCAGTATGTGCCAGCGATCCTTCTCGGCGTCGGCCAGGGCGGCCAGCGCGTCCACGCGGATGACCGTCAGGTCGCGCGCGCCGGCCTCCTCCAGGTGGTGGATGACCGTCTCCAGCACCGTGGGCCTGACGTAGGCTTTCACTTCTTTCATGGTTAATCCTCCTGGGTAGCTTCTTCGTCCTCTCCGACGGTCCCTTCGGCGCCTCTCAGTGAGAACTTGACCTCCTCTATCAGGCAGTAGAGCACGGGGACGGCGAAGACGCTCACCAACACGACCAGCATACCGCCGAAGGACGGGATGGCCATCGGGACCATCACGTCGGAGCCCCGCCCGGTGGAGGTCAGCACCGGGATGAGCGCCAGGATGGTGGTGGCGGAGGTCATCAGGCAGGGGCGGATCCGCCGCACGGCGCCAGCGACGGTGGCCTCCCGGATGTCCCGAACGGACTCCAGGCGCCGCTCCCCCAGGCTCTGGTCCAGATAGGTGGCGATCACCACGCCGTTGTCGGAGGCTATGCCGAACAGGGCCAGGAATCCCACCCAAACGGCCACGCTCAGGTTGATGGGGTGGACCTGGAACAGCTCGCGCATGTTGGCCCCGAACAGCTCGAAGTCCAGGAACCACGGCTGCCCGTAGAGCCAGATCAGCACGAACCCGCCCGCCCAGGCCAGCCCTATGCCCGAGAAAACCAGCAGCGTGGTGAGCACCGAGCGGAACTGGAAATACAGGATGATGAAGATGGTGAACAAAGCCATCGGCAGCACCACCGCCAGCGTCTTGCGCGCGCGCACCTGGTTCTGATAGCTGCCGGCGAAGGTGTAGCTGACCCCCGCCGGGACCCGCAGCTCGCCGCTCTCGCGCCTCTGTTCCAGGTAGCGCCGACACTGCTCCACCACGTCCACTTCCGCGTAGCCGGCCTTCTTGTCGAAGACCACGTAGCCGACCAGGAACGTCTCCTCGCTCTTTATGACCATCGGGCCGCGCACGTAGCGCACCTCGGCGAGCTGCTCCAGCGGTATCTGCGTCCCGTCCGGCGCGGGCACCAGCACCCGGCCGAGCGTCTCGATCTGGTCGCGCAGCTCGCGCTTGTAGCGCACTCGCACCCCGTAGCGCTCTCGTCCTTCGACGGTGGTGGTGATGCGTTTGCCGCCGATGGCCACCTCGATGACATCCTGCACGCGGCGCACGTGGATGCCGTGGCGCGCGATGGCCTGCCGGTCTATGGCAATCTCCAGGTAGGGCTTGCCGACGATGCGGTCGGCGCTGACTGTGTCCGGCTTCACGGAGGGGACTTCTTTCAGGAGCCGCTCGATGTCCAGTCCGGCGCGCTCGATGGACTCCAGGTCCGGCCCGCGGACCTTCACCCCCATCGGCGCCCTCATGCCGCTCTGGAGCATCACCAGCCGCGCGGCGATGGGCTGAAGCTTGGGGGCCGAGGTGGTTCCGGGGATGCTGCCGGCGGCGACGATCTCGTCCCAGATGTCATCCGGCGTCTTGATGTGGTCGCGCCACTGTCGGAACGGCCGCCCGTCGGGGTCGGGGATCAACTGCCCGTCGGAGTCGCGTGCGAACTCGCCGGCCTGCCTGTCGTAGCGGAACCGCACCCGGTGGCCCGACCGGTCGGTAATGTATTCCGGCTTGTAGGTTATGACGGTCTCCACCATCGAGACGGGCGCGGGATCGAGCGAGGTCTCTGCCCTCCCGAGCTTGCCCACCACCTTCTCGACCTCCGGTATGGACTCGAAGGCCCGGTCCTGCTTCGAGAGCACGTCCAGCGCCTCGCCGATGGACGCGTGCGGCATCGTGGTGGGCATATACAGGAAGGAGCCCTCGTCCAGCGGCGGCATGAACTCCTTGCCGAGCCCGTCCCAGTCGTTGGCGAGCGTCCACTGGAGCCTGGTCTGAAGGGGCGCGTCCTCGATCCGCTCCCAATCGGTCGAGCGCAGCTTGTGGAGGGTCTTGGCACGCGCCCAATCCTCCAGCACTCGCTTCCGCCCGGGGACATCGAGGTCATCAAGTGCTTCCTCCATCCCGTGGAGGCCCAGGGTGAGGGCGGCGGCGCTCCACCGGGCCTGCCCCTCCCGCCTCTCCAGCAGCCCCCGTTCCTCCAACCCGGCCGACGCCTCCCCGGACGGGATGGCACCCGCAGAGACCTGCTCAAGGGGCCCCAAGACCGCCCCCGGCCCCCACCAGACGTAGACAATACCGAACAGCATGATCGCCGTGGGCACCGCCAGGAAAGCTACCTTGTGTCGCAGGCAGAACCGTAACATGCGCCCGTAGAAGTGCCGGAACGCGAAGAAGAACCCCAGCAGCCCTCCGATCAGCAGCCCCACGAACGCCAGGTTGCGCGCCAGCCCCTCCGCCGGGCCCAGTGGCATCCAGTGCCGCGTGAGCAGAATCCACACGAACACCACGGCCACGCCGCTCAGGCCCCACGGGGCCGCCCTCTTCACAAGCGGCGGCAGGTAGTCGGCCGCCAGGCAGTACGCCCCCACCGCAGCAAGCGCCCCGCCGGCCAGCCACCAGCCCTGCCACAGCCCCAGAACAACTCCGCCCGCCACCAGCCCCGCGTGGAACGCCCTCTTGAGCGCCTTCGACCGGACCGGCGCTCCGAACAACAGCAAAGCGCCCGGCGGCACCACCGCCAGCGCCACTATCACCGAGGCTATCAGCGCAAAGGTCTTGGTGAACGCCAGCGGCCGGAACAGCTTGCCCTCAGCGCCGGTCATGGTGAAGACCGGCAGGAAGCTGACCACGGTGGTGGCAACGGCCGTCACGACGGCCCCTCCCACCTCGCTGCATGCCCTGTAGACGACCTCCAGGCGGGGTTCGGCCGGAGCGGCCTCCTCCAGGTGTCTCAGCGTGTTCTCGCAGACGATGATGCTCATGTCCACGATGGTGCCGATAGCGATAGCTATGCCGGACAGCGACACGATGTTGGCGTCCACGCCGAACAGACGCATCGCGATGAAGCAGATCAGCACCGCCAGAGGCAGCGCGCCGCTGATCAGCAGCGAGCTGCGCAGATGCAGCACCGAGACGATCACCACGATGATGGTGACCAGTATCTCCTCGGTCAGCGCAGATCTGAGCGTGCCCAGCGTCTCGTAGATTAGCCCCGTGCGGTCATAGAAGGGGACGATCTCCACCTGGCTGGTGGTGACCCACTCGGGCCACTGCTCGCGGGGGTGGCCCCGCAGCCATGCCAGCCACGCGTCCTGGTTCAGCTCCGCGCTGGCGAACCCTTCGAAGCCCTGCCGGCGAGCGAAGCGCCGGGCCTCGGCCGGAGTCACCCGGTCCCAGTTGACCACGGCCTTCGCGGGCAGGCCAGGTGCGATCTCCTCGATCTTCCGCTTGACGTTCTTGATGGCCTCCAGCGGGTTGAACCCGTAGCGCACGACCACGACGCCGCCGACGGCCTCGGCGCCCCCCTTGTCCAGAGCGCCGCGCCGCCACGCCGGCCCCCGGCTCACGTGGGCCACGTCGCTGATGCGTATCGGCACGTTGTCGGCCACGCGCACGACGGTCTGCTCGATGTCCTCGACGCGCTTGA
>JAWOCH010000235.1:0-3347 GCA_046483865.1 Candidatus Brocadiia bacterium
TAGCCAGGCTCGGACTCAAGCCCGGCCAATTGGAGATCTCTCGGCGTCTACATCCGGGACCGTCGAACGGCACGACCTACTACATCTGGGGCGCGATGGCCGTCAGCCCCGCCGGCGGGGTGGCCTGGCAATGCCTCCAGGAACGCGACGGCAGCGGCGACCTCGTGGCGCAGTACACGTACGCCCCCGGACAACCGGAGCCGACGAGGCGGAGGTCGGCGAAGGGCAAGGCCCGGAGCCCCGAGCTGGAGCGAGGGCGTGAAGCCATGCGAAGCGCAACATAGACAGCCCGGCCATCCAGCAGCGGGACCTCAACGGCGACGGGGATCTGACCGACACGAACGAGAAAGTATGGTATCATAGCAACACGCTGCACTCGATATACGCCCTCACCGACAACTCGGAGTCGGTCGTGGAACGCTATCGGTATGATGCGTACGGCGCCGCCACCGTCCTGGACGCCGACGGCAGCGATGATTCGGACGGCCTCTCCGACGTAGAGAACCCCTACGCCTTCACCGCGCGCCGCCTGGATGCCGAGACGGACCTCATGTACTACCGCAACCGGCAGTATTCGGTAGCCTTGGGCCGCTTCATCTCGCGTGATCCAGCTGGCTATGGCGAGGCAGTGTTGCTGTATGGTTATGTAGGCGGTCGGCCAACCGTGAATCGCGATCCGAAGGGGCTTTACATCTACGATGGGCCCGTGGTGGCCTCGGCTACTGCTGGCGCACTGGACGAGCGCTACGCCTCCAGCAACTACCACTGGGGACATGCGCACTGCACGCAGATGTGCATGATCGCCAGTTTGTCAAGCATGGTCGATGCCGTCGTGATCGCATTGGGCAAAGAAGTCTATGATCAGATCAGATGCGAGAACACTGGACACCCCGGTTCATGCTATAGCGCCAATCAGGACTCGGACTGGGAGGCAAACGGCACTGGTTGGCGCGCTCCCATGCACGCGCCCTGCGAGATCATCCGAAACGACAAGGAGGCCCAAGCTTCGCCCGCTGCCCACGACTGTTGGGACGAGTGCTTCGACGCATGCGTAACGTACTGCGAAGGCATGTCATGGGGCCCCGATATCGGAGCGACAGCGCCCGGTGAGATGGGCGCCGAGAGAGGGTACAACAAGGAGGACGACGGCTACCTGGATTTCAGGTGGCCGGAGAGGAAGAGGAAGGAAGGAAACTGGTAACCGCGGAGTTCCTCGACACCCACCCCGATGGGCCTCAGAGGAGGAGGTGGGTGGCCGCGCATCTCCCTAGCGCGCCGTCGGTTGGTCTTCAGGAGGAGTTCAGAGGGCTAATGCCAATGCGATATACTCAGGAGTTGACAGGTACTGGGAGGCCGTTAGCCGTGTGGCTGTTGGTAGGCCTTCTGAGCGGCGTGGGCGCCGTCGAGGACCCAGCACAGAGCGTCAGCACTCCGAACGAAGGGCGCCGTGTCTTCCCCGCCTATGGCGGGTGGGTGGTTCCTGTGGCCTCCTGGCGTGAGTACCAGCCGCGGGTCAGAACGGTGCGCGAGGCGCGGCAGTTGTTCAGGGCGGAAGCGCGCGAACCGGCTGACAGCATGAGTGGGGCACTATGGAGAGTAGAGGGACCGTTGGAGCGGAAGCGGCTGGTCCCCTTCTCGGAGGCGGCGCGCTCCAGAAGCGAGTACGAGTTCAGGACCGACATCCCTGGCGACTACGCGGTCTCCTGCCAGTTTCTGAAGGGGAACCAGACCCACTGGGCTGTGTCCTGGTCCGTGACGGTTAGCGACAGCGCGTGGTCGCGGCTGGGACGCAAGACGATGCAGCCTTCAGAACTTGGTCGGCTGACGCTCATCCAGGGCGGCACGTTTCTGATGGGCGCCCCATCGCTCTCCGCAAGAGGCGGCCACGCCGCCGTTCCAGCCCATGAGGTCAGAGTAGAGAGCTTCTACCTCGGGAAACATCTCGTGACCGCGACGGAGTTCTGCGATTTCCTCAATGAATCCGGCAATCCGGGAGATCGTTACTTGCGCGAAGAGGCCGGCGAACGCGACACGAGCCGAGGCGAGTACCGAAGGCGTCTGAAGGCTTCCACCATCTACCTCAACGCTGAAACGAATCGCTACGAAGCGCGACCAAGCCGGGCGTATTGCCCTGCAAATGGCGTAACCTGGGCGGGAGCGGTTGCCTACTGCCGCTGGTTGTCCGAACGCACGGGGAGAACGTATAGACTGCCAACTGAAGCCGAGTGGGAATACGCCGCACGTGGACCCGAAGGGCGGAGGTACCCTTGGGGCTCGGCCGAGCCCTTTGGTGAACCTGTAGGCGACAGCCCGCAAGCCGCCGACGGATACAGCGCAGCTGTCGATGCAGCGTATATGGCCAATTGGTTTCCCGCTGTGGTTATTGGCTCATTTCCCACAGCGAATACACCGGATGGGGTGGCTGACATGGTGACTGGCATGGGGCAATGGTGCAAGGACGTGTACTCGGAGGACTACTACAGTGTCTCACCTCGAGACAATCCGACAGGGCCGGACGTCACGGCGGAGCAGTGGCGGCAGCTACACCAGCGACCTTTCATGAGAGTTATGCGGGGAGCAGGCGTCCGCCACTACAGCAACTACGACGACGTGCGTCTCGGGCCCATCTTCCTCACAGAGTATTACTACATGTCGCCCGCATGGACACGCGGCGGGGCCAATCCGGGCGAAGTGGATCGTCCGCACCAGCGGTGGACACACTTCCCATGGCACCAGCGGGGATTCCGCGTGGTGTGCGAAATGGCCTGGTCGGACGGCGAGCAGAGCAAGTGAGCCGTCCCCTCATGCCCGGGAAAGACTTAGCGGAGGCAACTCCTGCAGAAGCGTGAATACCACAGCGGGGCCTACCTGACGCATCTGAACGACTCCGGCGCGAACCTGTCCGGGTACGGCTACGACACCTTCGGCCGGATCAAGAACCGACGCTGGAAGGATTCGAGCGGCACCCTCCTGGCCGGCTGGAGCCACGATTACGACCGCGTCGGAAACAAGCTTTACCAGGAGGCCCTGCACGACGCCACTGAGAGCGAGCTCTACGACTACGACGACGTCTACCGCCTGACCAGCTTCGAGCGCGGCCAGCTCAACGCCAACAAGCCGCCGGCGCGCCGTAGCGCGGCGCTATGGCGCCCCCGCGAAGGCGGGGACGACATAGGCAGGCTCAGTCATTCCCTGAAGCGACCCGTCCTGTCGGGGCTTCATGTCGGTACCGAGATCAGCCCCTCGTGCTCCCCACTGCCTGCGGGCCACCGGTGATGGACCGTCTTGGGCCTGAGGACGGCAAGCGGGAGCGCAGCTTGCACAAAGCCTTGACAGGCTTCCTTTCC
>JAWOCH010000279.1:0-8816 GCA_046483865.1 Candidatus Brocadiia bacterium
CGGATGAGAACAACTACACCATCTGGCAGTTCCTCAAGAAATGCCATGAGCGCGGGCTGATCTACCTGGGGCGGGACAGCATGCCCTGGTGCCCCCGCTGCGGCACCGGCATCAGCCAGCACGAGATGCACGAGGGCTACAAGGAGGTCACCGAGGATTCGGTGATCGTGCGGCTGCCGTTGCGCGGACGCGAGGGCGAGTACCTGCTGGTCTGGACGACCACGCCCTGGACGCTCTCCAGCAACGTGGCCTGCGCCGTGCATCCGGAGCTGCCGTATGCGAAGGTGCGTCAGGACGGCGACGTCTACTACCTGGCCGAGTCATGCCTGGAGCAGATGCAGTCGCGCGGGCCGCACGAGGTGATCGAGACGCTGCCCGGCGCCCGGATGGAGGGCTGGAGCTATGACGGCCCGTTCGACGAGCTGCCCGCCGCCGCGCCGGCCGCCGAGGCGCACCGCGTGGTGCTGTGGGACATTGTGAGCGGCGAGGAGGGCACCGGCATCGTCCACGTGGCCCCCGGCTGCGGCAAGGAGGACTTCGACCTCGGGCATGAGCTGGGGCTGCCGGTGATCGCGCCGATTGACGAGAGCGGCGTGTTCCTGGACGGTTTCGGCCCGCTGACGGGGCAGTACGCGGGCGACGTGCAGCAGACCGTCTACCAGAGCCTGCGCGAGAAGGGCTACTACTACCGCAAGGAGCCCTACACCCACAGCTACCCCCACTGCTGGCGCTGCAAGACGCCCCTGCTGTTCCGCAACGTCGAGGAGTGGTACATCAACATGGACTGGCGGGACGAGATCAAGGAGGTCGCCCGCCGGATAGAGTGGATCCCGGAGTGGGGCCTGGACCGGGAACTGGACTGGCTGGAGAACATGCGCGACTGGATGATCTCCAAGAAGCGCTACTGGGGCCTGGCGCTGCCCATCTGGCGGTGCTCCGAGTGCGGCTGGTTCGACGTGGTAGGGAGCAAGGAGGAAGTGCGCGAGCGGGCAGTGGCCGGTTGGGAGGAGTTCGAAGGCCATTCGCCGCACCGTCCTTACGTGGACGCGGTGAAGATCGCCTGCGCAGAGTGCGGCCGCCCCGTGAGCCGCATCCCGGACGTGGGCAACCCGTGGCTGGACGCCGGCATCGTGCCCTACTCGACGGTCAGATACAGCGAGGATCGGCAGTACTGGGAGAAGTGGATCCCGGCGGATTTCGTGGTCGAGTGCTTCCCGGGCCAGTTCCGCAACTGGTTCTACGCACTGCTGGCGATGAGCACGATGATGGAGGGCATCCCGCCGTTCAAGACGCTGCTGGGCTATGCCATGGTCCGCGACCAGGAGGGGGAGGAGATGCACAAGTCCAGCGGGAACGTCATCCCCTTCGACGATGCGGCCGAGCAGATGGGCTGCGACGTGATGCGCTGGATGTTCTGCCGGCAGAGCCCGCTGAACAACCTGAACTTCGGTTACACGGCCGGCGACCACATCCGCCGCACCGTCTTCGACACGCTGTGGAACGTCTATGCGTTCTTCTGCAACTACGCCCGCCTGGACGGGTTCGAGGCTACGGTCGAGCCGGTGCCTTACGCGGAGCGGCCGGACATTGACCGCTGGCTGCTGAGCGACCTGCAACTGCTGGTGCGGCAGGCGAACGAGCGGCTGGCCGACTACGACGTGGCCGCCCTGATCCATCGGGCGGAGAAGTTCATTGACGATCTGTCCAACTGGTACGTCCGGCGCAACCGCCGGCGCTTCTGGCGCGCCACCGACATAGACGACCGCGACAAGCTGGCCGCCTACCAGACGCTTCACGAGGCGCTGGTTACCCTCTGCCGCCTGCTGGCGCCGGTCATCCCGTTCGTCACCGACATGATGTACAGGAACCTGCTGGCCGAGCGGGACGAGTCGGCGCCGGCGAGCGTCCACCTGTGCGATTACCCGCAGCCGAAGGAAGAGCTGATAGACGAACAGCTCAGCCGCGACATGGAGGTGGTGACCGCCACGGTCAGCGCCGTGCTGAGCGCCCGCATGAGCGCGCAGATCCGCGTGCGCCAGCCGCTGCCGGAGCTTTTGGCCGTGACGGCCGACGCCCGGACGGCCCGCGCGCTGGAGCGGTTCGAGGAGCAGATTCTCAACGAGCTGAACGTGAAGAAGCTCACCATCCAGGAAAGCGCCGCCGACCTGGAGAGCCACGAGATCCGCCCGCGCATGGACAGGCTGGGCCCCCGGTTCAAGTCCGCCGCCGGCCGCGTGGCGGAGGCCATACGCTCCCTGGACCCCGAGCGCGTTGCAGAAGCTGTCGAGGAGGGTCGGCCTCTGGGCATCAACGTGGACGGCATGGAGCACACCGTCGAGCCGGACGACGTCGAGGTGCACCGCACCATGCCGGAGAACCTGGCGGCGGCCGAAGCGGGGGAGGCGTCCCTGCTGCTGGACACGCAGGTCACCCCCGAGCTGCGCGCGGAGGGCTGGGCCCGCGACGGCGTCCGTCACGTCCAGCAATACCGCAAGGAGCTGGACCTGAACATCGAGGACCGCATCCACCTGCGCTACGCCACCGAGTCCGGCGACCTGGCCGAGGCCTTGGAGGAGTGGCGGGATTACATCATGGCCGAGACGCTGTCACTCTCGATGGAGCGCGGCCTGGAGCCCGGCGACTCGAAGACGGTCGAGATCGGCGGCGCGGAGCTGACTCTGCAGGTCGAGAAAGCATGATGGACCACGACGACACTACGAGCACGACGAGCGACACAACGACGTAAAGGGATGTGCAGGATGAGCGACGAGACTACGGGACGGGCACGCGGGCCGGAGCGGCCCAACATCGTGTGGATTATGGCAGACGACATGGGCTACGGGGACGTCGGCTGCTTCAACCCGGAATC
Organism: Candidatus Brocadiia bacterium; assembly: GCA_046483865.1. Lineage (GTDB taxonomy): Bacteria > Planctomycetota > Brocadiia > SM23-32 > SM23-32 > JAWOCH01. The sequence continues at coordinate 2,870 of JAWOCH010000279.1, forward strand.
GAAGATCCCCACGCCCAACATGGACCGCCTGGCCGCTGAGGGAACTCGGTTCACCGACGCGCACTCGACGGCCGCCGTCTGCACGCCGAGCCGCTACAGCGTGCTGACGGGGCGCTACTGCTGGCGCACGCGGCTGAAGCGCGGAGTCTTCGGCGGGTTCGCCCTGCCGCTGATCGAACCGGACCGGCCGACCATCGCCTCCGTGCTGAAGGCCCAGGGCTACGCCACTGCCTGCGTGGGCAAGTGGCACGTCGGGCTCGGCTGGACCACCAGGGACGGCGACACCGGCCCGTGGGACGACTGGGGCCCCGAAGCGCTGGACGACGGGTTCAACATTGACTACACCGCCCCGCTGTGGGGCGGGCCGAACGAGCTGGGCTTCGACTACTTCTTCGGCATCGCCGGCTCGCTCGACATGCGGCCGTATTGCTTCATCGAGAACGACCACACCGTCGGGCTGCCCGACGTGGAGAAGGACCTCTACCACCCCCAGCAGCGCCGCGGACCCATGGTCCGGGGCTGGGACGACGCGCTGGTGGACACGACCTTCGCCCAGAAGGCCACCGCCTGGCTGGAGGACCACGTGGCGCGCGAGCCGGAGCAGCCGTTCTTCCTCTACCTGCCCACTTCGGCGCCGCATCGGCCGTGCGTGCCACCGGCGTGGGCCCGGGGCGCCAGCAGCGCCGGGCCGCGCGGCGACATGGTCTCCCTGTTCGACTGGATCGTGGGCCAGGTGCTGGACGCGCTGGAGCGCGCCGGCGTGGCCGATCAGACGTTGATCTTCGTCACCAGCGACAACGGCGCCCAGCGCGCCGACGTGGACGGCAACACCTACGGGCACAAGTCCTGCGGCGACTGGCGCGGCTACAAGGCCGACATTTGGGAGGGCGGGCACCGCGAGCCGTTCATCGCCCGGTGGCCGGGCCGCGTGCCGGCGGGCGCGAGCTGCGACCAGACGGTCTGTCTGGGCGACCTGACGGCCACCGCCGCGGACCTGCTCGGTGTGGGCCTGCCCGAGGACGCGGCCGAGGACAGCTACAGCATACTGCCGGCCCTGCTGGGAGATGAGAGTGCGGGGCCGATCCGCGAGGCCACCGTGCACCACTCATGGGATGGTTGCTTCTCCCTGCGGCGGGGACCGTGGAAGATGATCCTGGGGCTCGGCTCGGGTGGCTTCACCGAACCGCGGCACCTTGAGCCCGAACCCGACGGACCGGAGGGGCAGCTCTACCACATGGAAGAGGACCCCGCCGAGACCAACAACCTGTGGCAGGACCGGCCCGAAGTCGTGGCCCAGATGAAGGACATCCTGCAGAGCTACCGCTCCGAAGGACGGAGCGCTCCACCAGCGGAGTAGGCGAACCATGGGCACCGACGTGAGCATTGACGGCACGAAGTTCCTGATCAACGGGAAGCCCACCTACGAGGGCGTCCGCTACGAGGGCCGGTCCGTGGAGGGCTTGCTGCTGAACTCGCGCATGGTGCAGGCCGTCTTCGACGACGAGAACCCCGAGACGCGCGAGCTGTGGGCCTATCCGGACACCGGCGAGTGGGACCCCGATCGGAACACGGACGAGTTCTGCGCCCATCTGCCGGAGTACCGCTCCCACGGCCTGCTCGGGGTCACCGTCGGCCTCCAGGGCGGGGGGTCCATCTACACCTCGGAGGTCTACGACCACTACGTCAACTCCGCCTACCGGCCGGACGGCTCGTTCAAGCAGCCGTACTTCGACCGGCTGGAACGCGTGCTGGCGGCGGCCGACGAGTGCGGGATGGTGGTCATCGTCAACTACTTCTACTTCAAGCAGGCCGCCCGCCTGGAGAGCGACGAGGTCGTCTTCGACGTCACCGAGCGGGTCACCGAATGGCTGCTGCGCAGCGGCTACCGAAACATCCTGGTGGACGTGGCCAACGAGGCGGGCGACTGGTGGCCGGTGGAGCTGATGCAGCCGGGCAGCATCCACCGTTTGATCGAGTGCGCCCAGGCCGTGACGGTGGACGGGCGGCGCCTGCTGGTCGGCTCAAGCAGCGGGGGAGGGGACTCCCTGCCGCACGGTCCGTGGCTGGCCGCCGAGGACTTCTCGATGCCCCACGGCAACGGCTGCACGCCCGGCCAGCTCGCCGCCAAGCTGCGCCGGCTGAAGGGCATGGACGAGTACCGCGAGCGCCCCCGGCCAATCTGCATCAACGAGGACAGCGTGTTCACCGAGAACCTGGAGGCGGCGGTGGGCGAAGGCTGCTCGTGGGGCTTCTACTGCCAGGGCTACGGCAGCGACTACCAGGACCGGATGAACTGGAAGGAACACGGCCGCGAGGACAGCTACGAAAAGCTGAGCGGCTACCAGACCGTGCCCGTCAACTGGGGCATCAACACGCCGCTGAAGCGCGCTTTCTTCGAGAAGGTCGCCGAGATCACCGGACATTGACGGCCTCACTCGCTCCGGGGCCGCCCATCCTGTCACATGGGGGCGAGGGGGGACGTCTACGCACCGTCTGTGGCGCGCCGGACTACCGATCCTGTAGCGCCCTGATGGCTGTCCCACGCCAGAGGCGGCTGCTGTCTGAGGAGCTTTGAGCGCCCCGGAAGGGGCGCCGGGATGCAGCGCGGTGCTTCAGCACCGGGGTCCCTCAAGTTACGCGAGCAGCGTATCGAACAGGTGCGCGTAGGCGCGGGCGGGGATGCCTTCCTCGATGAAGCCCTCCAGCTCCTCGCGCCCGATCCTGTCCAACATGCGCTCGGCGGCCTTGACGTTGCCGATGGACACGTCCATCTGCTCGACGGGGTCGCCGTTGCGGGTCATCACGTCGTAGGAGATCCACCCTTCCCAGTTCATGCGGTCCAGGTGGAATACCATCTCGACCAGGTCCCACAGGTTGACCGAGCCGGGCAGCATGTCCCAGTCCCACTCGCGCCCGTTGTCGTTGAAGTGCACGTAGAACAGCCGCCCGCCGCGATGGGCCAGGGCGGCCACTTCGGCGGGAGTTTCCTTGGCCATCAGGGCGTGTCCGACGTCCATCGTCACCCCCACGTGGTCGTGTCCCAGCCGCTCGCACAGGTAGAGCGTGCGCCCCATGTCGGCCAGGATGCAAAACGTGCGGGCCTCGTTCAGCTTGTACTCCAGGCTGATGCGCACGTCGTCCCGGTGGGCGGCGGCCTCTCCGATGCCCTCCTCCAGCCACTCCCACTGCTTCAGGTAGTCGGCCTGGAAGCAGTAGTTGTGCCCGTCAATCAGCGGGCAGCAGGTGATCATGTCCGTGCCCAGCTCGGCTGCCAGGTCCATGGCCGTCTTCATGTCGGCGACGGCGTCGGCGCGCATCCGGGGATCGGTGCTGGTGAACGAGCCCGCCTGCCACTTCTTGGCCGCTTTCACGTTCAGGTTCACCGCCGACAGCGGCAGCCCGGAGTCTCGGATGATGCGCACCGACTCCTGGACGGCGTCACCGAAAGCGACCGGATAGACCACCTCGATGCCGTCCGCGCCGTCCACGCGGGAGGCCAGCTCGAGCTGCTCCCGCAGCGTGCGCGCGGGCTGGTACTCGTGGAACCGGTCGGCGATGCGACCCATCTCACCCAACATCACGGAATGCTTCAGTCGTGCAGGCATTGTGTGCTCCTTCCTTCCCCACGGGTAGGCGCCGGACCTACCTGACGGGGGTTGCTCACTCGTAGTGCAGCGTCCGGACGGGATCCATCCGCGCGGCGCGGAGGGCGGGGATCAGGCTGAACAGCAGGCTGCACAGCACGGCCCCGCCGGCGGTGATCGCCGGGGTGACCCAGCCGACGTAGCTCGGAATCTCGGTGAAGTAATACACGTCGGGCGGGAATGGGTCCCAGCCGGTCACGTGATGCACGAAGCCGCGGACGGCGTTGATGTTGTCCGCGAGCAGCACGCCACCCGCCACCCCCAGAACCGCCCCGGCCAGCCCGATGGCCAGACCCACCACCACGAACGCGCGGCCTACCTGGCCACTGGTGAAGCCCGTGGCCTTCAGGATGCCGATGTCACGCCGTTTCTCATACACCATCGTGGTCAGTATCACGAACACGAAGAACTCGGCCAGCACCAGGATCAGGCTCATGATCAGCGCCTGGAGGAACCGCTCCATCTGCACCGCCTCCAGGAACGTCTTGCGCTCCTCCTCCCAAGTCGTGACCGAGAAAAACGGGCCGGTGTAGAGCAGCCGCGCCGCCCCGTCCTCCGACAGGGTCAACATGCGCCGGCCGTCGCCGCTGAAGGCGGCCGCGGCCGCACCGCCTGCCGGCACGTCCAGCGCGAAACGTTCCCAGGCGACCGCCCGGTTGCCCTCCTGCCGGATGCCCAGGCAGCGGACGCCGTCGGCGGCGGCGCTCAGCAGCACGTTCGAGGTCCAGCCGAAGCCGAGCGCGCGCACCGGGCCGGCGTGGGTCTCCAGGGCAGTCAGCGGGCGCGCCGTGCGGCTGTCCCACAGCACCACACGTCCGTCGGCTGCACCGGTGGCGATGTTGCGCCCATCGGGGCTGAAGGCGGCCGCCGTGACGGCCTCCCCGGCCGAGTCGCCCAGCCGGGCCAGCACTGAGCCATCCTCAACGTCCCAGACAAGCGCCTGTCCGTCGTCGCCTGCGCTGACCATCAGTTTGCCATCCGCATCGAAGGCCAGGTTCAGCACCGGGCCTTCATGGGTCCGCGGCAGGTCCATCGGCTCGCCCGTGTCTGTCTCCCACAGCTCGAGGGTGCCGTCCTCGCGCCCCACGGCCGCGAAGTACGCGTAGGGAGACAGGCAGGCGGCCGTAACGAGGGAGGCATTCTCGCTGCTGGCTGTCAGCTCGGTTCGCCGCTCCTCAACCGTATCCCACAGCGTCGGCGGGCCCTTCGGCCCGGCGACCAGCAGGTGGCGGCCGTCTGCGCTGAGGGCGACAGCAGTCGGGGGAAGGTTCTGTGGCGGGATCTTGAGCAGCTCTTCGCCGTCCCGCGTCCGCCGCACGACGACGGCGCCGTCGGCGACGGTCGCCAGGCGCGATCCGTCGCCGCTGAGGGCGATGGTGCTGGCCTGTTCGGGCGCTTCGTAGAGGACGGCGCCCGGGGCGAATGCCTCCCGCAGTTGTCCGCGCACCTGCTCCGCGTTGTCGTAGTCGGCCAGCCGCAGGTTCAGCCCGCTGACGGCGCCGCCGGAGTCCACGAAGTCCGCCGCGGCGTCCAGGGACAGTATGACAAACTGGCTGTCGTATTCGGAGTTGCCGGTCTGGAAAACGCCGTTGACGGCGTACTTGGCCAGGCTGCGGCGCAGGTCCTCGGTGGCCGTCACCAGCACAAGCTCCAGCGGGTTGGCCTGGAGCGCGGGCGGGATGTAGGGCAGAAACCCTTTGCCCACGAAGCAGGCACGCAGCCGGCCGCCCTCCGGGTTGCGATAGGTGCGCGTCAGGTCAGCCATCGTGCCGCTGACCAGGTAGTCAGGCAGTTCGCTGGCGGTGCCCTCCAGGTCTGGCTCGACGCCCCGGAACATCACGTGCAGCATGCGGCCGCTGTCGGCGCGCCGCAGCAGGGCGGCGCCCTCGATGAACGGGGCCGCGCCGCGCACGTTCTCGTCAGCGGCCAGCGCACGCTCTCGCCACAGTTGCCAGTCCTCCATGGCGTACATGCCGGCGACCTGCGGCCGGATCTTCATGTCGCTCAGGTAGCCCCGGATCACGGCGGTGAACTCGCGGTGGAAGCCCGTGAAAACGCTCATCACCACGATGATGACCCCCACGCTGAGCGCGATGCCGACGACGGCCAGGTAGGAGAGCTTCTTGCGCAGCAGGTATCGCAGGCCGATCTTGACCGGGCTGTAGCCGACCAGCGGCCGGGCGGGCGCAGGTCGGCTACAGCCCGGTCAAGATCGGCCTGCGATACCTGCTGCGCAAGAAGCTCTCCTACCTGGCCGTCGTCGGCATCGCGCTCAGCGTGGGGGTCATCATCGTGGTGATGAG
>JAWOCH010000322.1:0-9562 GCA_046483865.1 Candidatus Brocadiia bacterium
CCGCGCGCGCCCGCCCTCGGGCGGGCGCGACCTGACATTTCCCTCTCCAGCGACACCTCCCCGGGGGTGGGTACCATGTCCTGGCAAAGTAACTAGTCCGGCTTGACATATGGCCTGCGTCATGATAGATTTGGGCATGAAGCGAGTTTCAGGGGGGCGGAGCAGGATCTGCCGTTACTCCTTCGCAGTTAGCACGATGTTCTTCTGTTTCAAGCTTAGGGGGTAAGCCATGACTGAGGGCAAGCTGGCGGCAGTCGGACGTGCTGCAAAGATGGCCACGATCGGAGCCATCAAGGGTGTCGGAGACACGGCGGAGGCGGTGCTTGAGGCAAGCCGGGACCTGCTTCTGACCGCGATCGGGGGAGCGGGAGATGTCACCACGGCCGCCGTAGGCGCGGTGGCGAAGGTGATCCACGGCACCATCCATGCCGCAAAAGAGAGCGGCGAAGACGTCGGGCTGGTTGCCCAATCCGCTGTTCGCGGCGCAGTCAAGGCAGCCGCAGAGACGGGAGCGGACATCGGCACAGTGGCCGTGGAAGCCGTGCAAGGGGCTATCCGCGCCACCGAGGAGGTCGGGGGCGACACGGGTCGCGTCATGAAGGGGGCAGTGCGCGGCGCGATCGCGGCTGCCGAAGAGATCAGCACCGACGCGGTCAAGGCGGTTCGCAACACGCTGACCACTTCAGTCGATGGGGCCAAGGACGTGCTGAGCGAGCCCTTCAAGAAGTAGCCTCCGCTCCGTGCAGAAGCAACTGAGGGCGTGCTGACCACCAGTGCGTTCGGGAGATGTATTCTATGGACTCCTGGCACGAAAGAGTCAGACCAATGAAGCGAAGAACTGGAACGTGGCTGGCCCTGGTCGCGGCGTGCATGTTGTTGATGCCTGGCTGTGCCTTTATCAAGGAGCATGAGAAGGCTGCGATTGGTGTCGGCGCCGGGGCGGTGGGCGGAGCGGCTGTTGGGGGCCTGGCCGGTGGCAGTAAGGGGGCGGTCGTTGGTGCCGTCGCGGGAGCGCTGGCCGGGGGTGCAGTCGGCGCCTATCTCGACCATAAGGACAAGACGGCGGAGGAGACCCAACGGGCGCACAACTACAGCCCCGAACAGGGCGTGCGCCTGGAGCTGACAAGCGTGGCTGCTGAGCCGCAGAGCGTTGCGCCCGGCGGTGAAGTGAAGCTCAAGGCTACCTATGCCGTCATGGCGCCCGACCCACAGCAGGAGGTTTCGGTCACAGAGACCCGGTCGATCCTCCTGGGCGGAGCCAAGGTGGCCGAAGCCGCAGTGAACGTGAATCGGACAAGCGGCACCTACACGAGCGAAGTGCCCCTTGCCCTGCCCGCCGATTCTGTCCGCGGCACCTACGAGGTGCAGGTGAGCGTGGGAACCGCCGGACAGTCCGCCATGCTGGCGACGAGCTTCACGGTGGACTGATGAGGCTGATGGGGCTGCTTGGGGGTCTGGGGGTGGCGTTTCTTTGCGGCGAGTGAGCCCTCGTGAGGGCGGGCTCTGCGTACACTCTTGTTAGGGGGACGAACCATGACGGAGGGTTTCGAGGAGATGGCAAAGCAGGTTTGGGCGTACGTACCACAGTTGGTTGGGGCATTGCTGATCCTGGTCGCTGGCTGGCTGTGCGCTATGGTCATTGCCGCCATAGTGCGCGGTGTGCTCCGGCGGACCTCATTGGACAACCGGCTTGCCCAATGGTTCCTGGGTAAGGAGCGAGCCGAGGCAGCCCACGTTGAGCACGCGGCGGGAAAGGTGGTCTTTTACCTCCTCCTGACCGTGGTGTTCATCGCCTTTTTCCAGGCCTTGGGGCTGACACTTGCTGCCGAACCCCTGAACAACATGTTGACCGCGGTGTTCGCATTCCTTCCCAGGCTCTTTGGTGCAGTAGTCCTGTTGGTGGTTGCCTGGCTTGTGGCAAGCGGAATGAGGCGGCTGGTCACCAGTGGAATCAGCGCCAGCAAGCTGGAGGCACGGCTGGGGGAGGACAAAGTCCCGGGCGGCACATCGCTTGCGAAGTCGCTCGGCGAGATCGTTTACTGGCTGGTGTTCATTCTTTTCCTGCCGGCCGTGCTTGGTGCTCTCGCTTTGCAGGGGCTGCTCGAGCCGGTCCGGACCATGACGGAACGGCTCCTGGCCTACCTGCCCAACGTCTTTGCGGCAGCAGCCATCGTGGTGCTCGGCTGGTTTGTGGCGCGGATCGTTCGGAGACTTGCCACCAAGCTGTTGGCGGCCATTGGCGCGGATCGGCTGAGCGAACGGGCGGGGTTAGATCACACGATCGGGGGCAAGAAGCTCTCGGACTCCTTGGGGCTGCTGGTTGAGGTGCTGATCCTGATCCCCGTCGCAATCGCGGCCCTCAACGCGCTGGCGCTCGAAGCCCTCACGCAACCGACCAGCCACGTGCTTGGCCTGATGATCGGGGCGGTTCCCGCGATACTCGGCGCCGCGCTGGTTCTGTTGTTTTCGTATCTGGTCGGCCGGGTAGTAGCGGGCGTCGTGACAAGCCTCCTTGCGAGCCTCGGCTTCGACTCGCTCCTTGTGCGGCTCGGCATGGCCAGAGAACAGCCCCCTGAGGGCAAACGAACGCTCTCGCAGTTCGTCGGCTATGCCGTGGTAGTGGTCGTGATGCTCTTTGCGACCATTGAGGCGGCCCGTCTTCTGGGCTTCTCCGCGTTTGCCGGCATGGTCGCCGAGGTGACCATCCTCGGCGGGCACGTGCTACTCGGGCTGGGCATCATGGCCATCGGGCTCTGGGGGGCCAATCTCGTCGCTGAAACCATCAAGGGTACGGGCAAGCCGCAGGCAAACTTGCTCTCCGTGATTGCGCGAGTTGCCATCCTGGTTCTGGCGGGCGCAATGTCCCTGCGACAGATGGGTTTGGCGAACGAGATCATCGTGCTTGGGTTCGGGCTGATCGTGGGCGCCGTCGCCGTGGCAGCGGCCATTGCGTTCGGAATCGGCGGACGCGACGTGGCCAAGAGCAAGTTGGAGAAGTGGCTGGAATAGGTGTCTCCTGCGGCTCACCTGCGGAAAGGAGTCAGGCATGCTTGACAGAGGCTCAGGGCGGCCCCGAGCCGGTGGTCCTCCGGAACATCTAAGCGGCTTCGGGTAAGTCTCTTCTGGTTTTTGACCCGCTCAACGCTGAGGCGAGACGCCTCAGCTACCCTCTTTGAGCGGGAGGCGCGGCGTCCTCGCCGCGCTGGACGCGAGGTGCCCGGAACGCACTTACCTGAAGCCGCTTAGGGGCGAGGACGAACGTTCACTTCTTCATGGGGAGGAAGCCTGTGGTAAGCAGACTCACTGCGTTTGCCGTCATGATGGCGCTGGTCCTCAGCATGGCGAGCTGCAAGGTGCTCGACATCGGATGAGCGGACGACGAAGTAGGGATGTGTGGTCGAAACCTGGTTCACCTTAGAGACGGAGATGGGCAATGAAGAAGGAATCGAAGAAGGAGTCAGGCACAGGAGCACTGAGTGTTCTGCGGAACAGGCGCGCGTGGGTGATCTCCATCATACTGGTTGCGATGGGGCCTTTCGTTTTCGGAGGGTGCTACGGAGCTTTCCCCCTGACGAAGACCATCTACAAGTTGAATGAAGACATCTCGGACAACTCGCTCGTCCAGCAGGTGACGTTCTGGGTATTCGTCATAGTCCCTGTCTATGAGGTTGGAATGCTCGCAGACGCAATAGTCTTCAACCTGGTCGACTATTGGACCGGCGACAACCTCCTCGCCGTTGGCCCCACAATGGATTCAGACGGAAACCTTGTCTGTCTGACGCCGGCGGCGAATGGTCGGGAGGCGGTGTTGACCGTGTCGCGCGACGGGAGGGTGATCGCGCAGGAGTCCTTCGTGAAGGTGTCAGACGCGACTTTTGAGGTGCGGGACGCGCATGGAAACCTGCACGGCAAGGTGCTGAAGGCGCCAGATGGCACCATCAGCCTGACCGACAGCAACGGCACGGTGGTCCGCACGCTGCCGGCGGAAGCTCTGCCCACGAGGTGATTCGGGCGCCACAGGGCCATGCGGGCAATCGTCGCATGGTCCTCCGTGTGCTGAGCGGCACAACCCTACAGAGAGGAGCGCAACAATGATGTGGACCATTGCCATCGTACTGCTGGTGCTGTGGCTGCTTGGACTGATCACGTCCAACACCTTTGGCGGTGCCATCTATGTCTTGCTGGTAGTCGCCCTGGCTATCGTAGTCTTTGATGTGGCTCGAAGACGCAGGTGACCATCAAACGTTTGGCAGGAGGAAGACGAATGCGTTGGCTCGGAGGCCTGGTAGTGCTGGTTCTGGTAGTTCTGGGGCTCATCTGGTTAGTCAACTCTTGTCAGGAGCGGAGGTCCCCGGTCAACGAAGCGGCCAATAGCGTCGAAGAAGCTGTCGACGATGTCCGGGACGCCGTCGATTAGCGGGGGCACCACGGCGCATTGCTCGCCGGAGTCGGACAGGCGGCACTTCCACGAGCGAAGTGCCGCTTGCCCTGCCCGCCGATTATGTCCGTGGCACCTACGAGGTGCAGGTGAGGCCGGGAACCGCCGGACAGTCCGCCATGCTGGCGACGAGCTTCACGGTGGACTGATGGGGCTGGTGGCGCCGCTGGGGGTCTGGGGGTCGCGTTCTTTTGTGACGGGTGAGCTCTCGTGAGGGGCGGCCCGGCGAGGAAGCGCACTGCAAGGTACGAGAAGACGGGAGCCGAGATGTCCCCTTGCTGTTGGTACATGCTGACCAGTAGAAAACGCGAAGAAAGAGGTCCAATGCAGAGAGCGACATGGTGCCTGGTGATCCTTGTGCTGCTGGTTGTGGGTTGTGGCGAACTTGCGGAGGAGGAACCCCCGATGGCCAGCGACCAGGAGCCGGGAAGTCCCGCCTCGACTCCGGAGGAGGCGGTCGGACCACGAACTGAGACGCTGTTCGTCATAAGGCGGAGCAAGAACGCCAACGTCGTCCACTACGATGCACAGCTCACGGCCGAGGGCGACCTGGACCCTAAGGAACCCGTGATCGCGTATTGGATCCTGAACGCCGAAGACGGCCGCCGAGAGGAACTTAGCTGGATACAGAGGCGGAAGGCCTATGGCTTCGGGATTGAGCCAGCACCGTCAGGGGATGGCTACACATTGACCCTCGTGCCGCTCCCGGAGCGGCGGATACTGGTGAAGAAGGTCGAAGGCACCATCCGGGCGGAGATGACCATAGACGGCCACCAGGCCGTTCTCAGAAAGGTCTACATCGAGTCCTCTGGAGGACTGCTGGGGCCCAAAGTGCACTACGTCCAGATCTCCGGCAAGGACCTGAAGACGGGTGAAGAGCGCGTAGAGAGGATTGTGCCGGAGTAGGTGTTCTGCGTGACGGGCGTCTGCTGGCGCCCGAGTCTGTCGGTTCAACGGAGGAGGAGGATTCATGGCACAGCAGGAGCCGATGTCCAGAGGGCAGCTGCGTCTGGTGGCGGTGATTTTGATCGGCCTGGCGGCCATCATACTGGCCATACAGAACCGCGAGACGGTAGTGACGAGATTCCTGGTTTTCGAGGCCACGATGCCTCGCTTTGCCCTGCTCCTCCTGACTGCCGGCGCCGGCTTCCTTGCGGGCTTGCTGGCAGGGACACTGCGGAGCAGGAGCCGCTGATCTCGGTCCCGCGCAACCTGATCAAGAGCTTCAACCTGGATTCGCCGTACGGCGAACGGCAGACATCCCGAAGGAAGACGAGCGTGGCCGCACGGTCGACCTGCACGCCCTGCGCCATACCTTCGGCACCCACCTCAGCAAGAACGGCGTCGCCCCACGGACGGCCCAGGCCGCCCTGCGGCACTCCTCGCTTGACCTTACGATGAACGTCTATACCGACCCCAGCCTGCTCGATGTGGCGGGGGCGTTAAAGGCGTTGCCGGAGTTGGGCCTGAGCAATGAGGAACAGGCCAAAGGCGGGGGAAGTACGCGGCGCGTTTCTTCGTACTGATAGGTGCAGTCTGGTACGCGAACGTATGCACGGCCGCCTGTCAAGGAACGAGAACTCCTTGGGCTCTAACGTTCAGAGGCCCTTGGCTCGCCAGCGGGCGTGGAAGCGGCAGGCGCCCCAGAACAGCACTGCCGTAAAGCCGGCGAGCGCCAGCAGGCTGAGCCCAATGGGAAAATACGCGTCCTGTCCGAAAGCCGTACGGATGAGGTCGCCCGCGTACGAGAGGGGGGAGATGGGCGATATCCAGCGGGCCCATGACGGCATCTGCGCGATTGGCAGGAATACGCCGCTCACGAACAGCAGCGGCAGGCGCACCAGGTTCGATAGCAGCATGATGTTGGACGGGCTGCTCGCCGGGGGCGCGGCCAGCAATACGCCCAGCGAGGCGAAGCTCAGCGCCCCCAGCACGATGCCCGCCACCAGCAGAAGGATACTTGTGACGGCGGCATCGGTCAGAACCAGTCCCAACACGATGGGAATGACCGAGAGGCACGCGCCGAAAACCAGGCCGCTGGCAACGTCGCCAGCCAGAATTGCACGCAACGAGACCGGCGAGCTGATCAGCCGTTCGTAGGTTCTGTTTCGCCGTTCCCATGGGGTCACCAGCGGGCCGACCGCGCTTGCCGTGAACCACAGCGCCATCGCCACCATCCCGGGCACGATGTTCTCAGGCGCAATCGGCCGGCCCATCTTGAAGGTGAGGAAGAAGAACACGGGGAAGAGCACGCCGAAGATCAGCACAGGCGGCTTCAAATAGTAGAGCAACGCGTTTTTCTTGGCAATCACGTAGACGCCGTGCGCCTGCCTGCGCCACGTGTGGACGGATTCACTCATTGCCGCGCCTCCTTCGTTTCAGCGCCGGTCAGGTGCAGGAATACGTCCTCCAGCGTCGGCTTGCACGTAGCAATCTCGGCGATGGCTAATCCCGCGCGCTCGGCCAGCTTTACCACCTCGGTCGCCGTCCGACCGGGCTGCTCCGCGTAGACGCGGAAGCTGCCGCCCCCGCCGGTGACCCGCTCCACGCCTGGCAGCGACTCGAGCTCCTTTTGGGCTGCACCGCTACCTTCGAAGTCCACCTGCACGTACTGGCTCGACTTCATGGCGTCGCGCAGTTGATCGGGGGTGTCGATGGCGGCAATTCTCCCCTGGTTGATGATCGCCACGCGATCACAGAGCTCCTCGGCCTCTGCCATGTTGTGCGTCGTCAGGAAGACTGTCAGGCCCTGCTCGTTCATGTCCCGGACGATGTCCCGTATCAGCCGGGCGCTTTGAACGTCCAGCCCGCTGGTGGGCTCGTCCAGAAAGAGTATCTCCGGCCGGCTCACCAGGGCCGAACAGAGCATCAGCCGCTGCCGCAGCCCTTTGGAGAGGGCGCGTGCCTTCTGCTTCTTGCGGTCGGCGAGACCGAGCAGCCCGAGCAAGCGCTCGCCCTCCTCCACGCGCCGGGCGCGCGGCACGCCGTGCAGTTCCGCCATCAGCATCACGTTCCGCCAGCAGCTCAGGTCCAGGTAGACATTCGCCTCCTCAGGCACGATGCCCAGGTGCTCGCGCGCGGCGAGGGACTCCTTGCGGATGTCGTGGCCCTGGATTGTCGCCGTGCCCTCGGTCGGGTCGAGCACGCTGGTGAGCATGCGGACGGTGGTCGTCTTGCCGGCACCGTTCGGCCCCAGGAAGCCGAAGACCTCGCCTTCGTTCACCTCGAACTCAACGCGATCCACGGCGGTCAGGTTGCCGAAGCAACGGGTGAGGCCGTGGACCTCGATCACGGTGTTCATGGTTGCTTTTGCTCCCTCTCGAAGATGAGCCACAACCCCAGGCCGGTATCGGGGTCGTCCTCCGGCAGTGCGGCCTCGCCGATTACCTCGAAGTCCTCCAGGCCGGCCCCTTCGGCCCACTGCTGGAAGACCGCTCGGCTGCGGACCTCCCGGAAGGCGCGAACCGCGTCGGGACCTTGTTTGCGCACTACCTCGCGCCGACGGCGGATGAACTCCCGCCTCGCCCACAAGGGATAGGTGTTGCCCAAGCCGCCGCCGAGCATGGCCACGCCGCCCGGGCGCAGCACGCGATGCACCTCGCGTATACCGGCCGGCCGATCGTCCCAGAAGAAGATCGAACCCCGGCTGACCACCAGGTCCACCGAAGCATCGGCAAGGGGCAGGCTCTCTGCCTGGCCGTAGACGGCCACCGTGCGTCGGCTCAGGCCCAGCTCGGCGGCCTTTGCCAACGCCCGCGCCAGGGCATCGCGGTTGGGGTCCACCAGGGCCAGGACGCTGCTGGAAAGCTCTGCGAGCGCGAAGGCCAGCGGCCCGTCTCCGCATCCGAGGTCCACCCAGACCCCCTCGCGCGGCCTGCACATCTCGACCACATCACGGACGACACAGGCGTAGTAGTCCGGCAGCTTCTGATCAGCCTTCGGCAACGACACGTGGAGCCTCCGTGAAGACGCAAGGTCCGCTGGACACCGCAGACATTACGGTCTGCGCGTTCAGACGCAGGGGTGCTCGGCGACGTCGCCGTGGCACTCGCGTATCTGCTCGGGGGAGCACTCGCCGGGCTTTTTCCCCTTGAGCTTCTCGGGATGCTCGCAGTTCTCGGCCTCGGTGCAGGGATGGTCCTCGGCGTCCCCATGGCACTCCCTGACCTGCTCGGGAGAGCAGTCCTCGGGCTTGCCCTTCAGGTTCTCCGGCTTCTGGCATCCTTTCGTTTCGCAGCACATAACTAACCTCCCGTACCTCGATAAGGAAGTGAGACTTAAGCGCATGCTTAAATACTAATCGCCTGAACCATCGCTGTCAAGACCAGGCGTGTCCCGATGGAGAATTCGTTCTACTGTCGGGCGGGCAGCACGGTATAAACCGCTTTGCTCCGGCTGGCGGTAGCGCTTCGACAAGAAAGGCCTCTTATTCGGACCTGAGTGCTTCAATGGGCTCCAGTCTGGCCGCCTGGAGCGCAGGGTAGAATCCGAAGCTTGTGCCCAGCACAAGCGAGAAAACAACGGCCCCCAACCCCGGTCCCCATGACATGACCACCGGCCAGGAGCCCAACGCGGAGATGCCCCACGTAGTGCCGAGGCCGACCAGCAGGCCAGCGATGCCGCCGCCACCGCTCAGGAGAGCGGCTTCCATCAGGAACTGGGCGGCGATGTCCTTCCGGCGGGCTCCAATGGCGCGCCGCAGCCCTATCTCTTCTGTGCGCTCGCGCACCGCAATAAGCATCACGGCCAGAATACCCACCCCGCCCACCAGCAGGGATATCCCTGCCACGCTCCCCACCAGTAAGGTCATAGAGCGGGAGGTCTCCCGTTGCGTTTCCAGGAGTTGGGCCTGGTTTTGAATGGTGAAGTCGTCCGGCTGGCCACCCCGAAGACGGTGGCGCTCCCGCAGGAGGGGGCGGATCTGCCCCTCCGCCTCTCCGAGGGCATCCTGGCTTCGGGCCTGCACGTAGATGGTGTCCACGTAGGTGGTGTTGAACACGCGGCGCATGGCGGTCTTCAGAGGGATGATCACGATGTCGTCCTGGTCCTGGCCGTTGGCGTCCATGCCCTTGGGGACGGTGACACCGATGACCTCGAACGGCACCCGGTCGATACGGATGCGGG
>JAWOCH010000357.1:0-21288 GCA_046483865.1 Candidatus Brocadiia bacterium
CACCAGGGCTCGCAGGTCCACCGAGTGCGGCTGGAGCCGCACCTCGCCGCTGGCGATCTTGGCCAGGTCCAGCACGTTGTTGATCATGGTGGAGAGGCGTTCGCTCTCCTCGCGGATGATCTCGGCGAACTCCCGGCGCTCCTCGGGGTCGAGGTCGGCGTAGTTCTCCAGTATCTCGCTGTAGGAGCGGATATTGGTCAGCGGCGTGCGCAGTTCATGCGAGACGCTGCTGACGAACCAGTCCTTCATGGCGTCCAACTGGCGCAGCTCCTGGTTGACGGCGGCCAGTTCGGCGGCGCGGCGCTGCATCTGGCGCAGCAGGCGGGACTTCTCCAGTGCGACGGTGAGCTGGTTGACGCTCAGGTGCAACTGGCGGATGAACTCACCGGACAGGGGCACCATGCTGAAGACACCCAGCACACCCAGCAGGCGGTCGCCGATATGCAGGTAGAACCCGGCAAAGCACTCCATCGGCGTATCGGCCAGCCACTGCCAGCCCCACTCTTCTGCCTGACGGGGCAGGTCGCCGACGACGGTCACGCCGCGGGACTCGGGGCACTCCGCCAGCAGGGGCGTGCCTGGCCGCAGAGGCGCCAGCTCTTCGGGGGAGCCGAAGTCGTCCCCCGCCCGTGCGGCCAGATCCAATGGCCGGGTCAGGGGCCCGGCCTTGGGCAGCCGATCCCGATCCACCTGCAGCAGGGCTCTCTCCAGCCACAGCCAGACCGCCTGGACCTGGGGCAGGCTGCGGTGAAGCTGGCGCACGAAGGAGCCGGTGATCTGCTCCAGCTTCAGATGCTGGTTCATCTCGTAGCTGATGCGGTGGAAGGTGCGCAGTTGCCGCAGCAGGCCGGACAGGTGGCGGTTGCTGGCCTCCAGCGCGTCGGTCCGGGCCTGGACCATGCGATCCAGCAGTTTCGCGCGCGTCACAATCTCCCAGGCGAACACCGTCACCAGCACGACCCACGCCAGGCTGAACAGGGCAAGTATCCAGCGTGAGCCACGGAAGCGCCACATCAGCGCAACGATGCCAATATTCAGACAGAACAGCGCCCCCAGATAGAAAAACTTGCTCTTCAGGCCGCTCTGCCCTCTGGCACCCATCTCTTAGCAGCCCGCTGGAGGATATGGCTCGGCCCTTTGACTCCGCTCAGAGCCCCGGGCGGTCCGGCGCGGCTCAACGCCACGTGGCTCCACAGGCGAGCCCGCCTGTGCTGCACCCAACGCGGCTGCTGGAGCCGCTTCCATGCCGCAGTCTGTGGGTGAGTCATTCGTCAACGGGATGTCAACCGTCCCGCCCGTCGCCGTAGCGCACGACGAGCACAGTCATGTCGTCGGCCGGGGGTGTTTGATTGGAGTAGTGCTGCGCCGCGTCCACTATGCCGGCCGCCATCTGCTTGGGAGGGCGGGCCATGGCGCTGATGGCCGCCTCCCGCACGCCGTCCACGCCAAAGGTGTTGCCCGACTCGTCGATGGCCTCCATCAGCCCGTCGGTGTAGAGGACGAGAGCGGCGTCCGGGTCCAGCTCGACCACCTGTTGCTCGTAGAGCCCGTCCTCCTGCAGGCCCAGCAACATGCCCTCGGTATCCAGCCAGTGCTCTTCGTCCTGCAGCAGCAGCGGCTTCGGATGGCCCGCACGGCAGAAGGTCACCATTCCGCTGGCAAGCTCCACCTCGGCATAGAAGGCGCTGATGAACAGCTCCGATCGCACCAGGTCCTCATAGAGGGCGCGATTTACCCGGGACATCAGCCCGGCCACAGAGCGGCGATGCCCGGCCTCGCTCCGCACCACGCTCCTGAGCGCCGCCGCCATCAGCGCGGCCCCAATGTCGTGGCCCGACACGTCCGCCACCACCATGCAGACGTGATCGTCCTGCATCCAGTAGTCGAACAGGTCGCCGCCCACGTGGCGTGCCGCCCGGCAGACGCCCGCCGCCCGCAGGTCGCCGGCCGCCAGGGGATCGTCCGGCAGGAGGCTGAGCTGTATGCGTGCGGCGAGTTCGAGTTCCTGCTCCAGGCGCTGGCGCTCGCGTTCGGCGTTGATCAGGCGGCAGTTGTGTATCTGGGTGGCCGTCGTCGAGGCCACTGTGCTGACCAGTTTCTGGTCGCTCGCGGTAAAAGCGCCTCCCCGGCGCTTGCGTGTCAGGTTGATCACGCCGAGGACGACTTCCTCTCCCGCCGCGTCGGCGCTGACCTTAAGAGGCACGCTGAGAAAGCAGTTCGACTCCCGCAGCTCGTCCACCCCCAGGGACTCGGCCGGCATCGGATCGCCCTCGTTGACCAGCATCGGACGGCCGGTCTCGAAGACCTTGCCGCTGATGCGCTCGCCGGGGCGGACCGTCACTTCCTCGGAGATTTCCTCGGGCAGCCCGATGGCGGCGCGGATCTTCAACTGCCCGCTCTCCGGCTCGACAACCATCACGGAGGTGCGCTCGCAGTCCAGCAGCCAGGCGGCCTCCTTGGCCACAAAGGCACAGATCTCATCCTCGTCCAGCAGAGCGCCCACCCGGTCGCCCATGTCGTAGAGGAAGTTCAGCTCCTCGTAGCGGTCGGCAACCTCCGTGGACAGGCTGGATATGTCCTGGGCGGCCGTGTAGAGGTGGCTGACGACTTCGGCGGCCACCTGGGCAGTGCGCTGGTCCGACGCGTCGTCTCCCCTGGCCGCTACCGCCCAGTCGGTGCGTTGATTGGCCAGGCGGACCGGGAACTGCCGATTGTCTGTATCCCGTGAACCGTCCGCCCGGACCAGCTCAAGATGTGTCCCGGAGGCTTGGGCGAGTCGGTCCAGCAGGGGCCCGTACTCCTCGGGCTTGAACTCGGACATCCGCCGCGGACGCCCAAAGCCGGTCTCCCAGGTTAGCCTTGCCATCGCGTCTGCGCCTCAGAAAATGATCAGCCGAGCTGTGCGCCGCCTCGGGCACAACGAAGCGTCATTATAAAGAACGCCGGAACCGCAAAACCAGCCTTGCGCCCTGACAGCTCTGTTCACAGCTCTATCCCCGCTGTCGGCGGGACGCCCTCCTCGTGCGCATGGCGCACGTTGCGCATCTCGGTGATGGTGTCGGCCAGGTCCGCCAGCTCCCGGTACGGGCCGTTGCCGGTAAGGATGACGTGCACCCCGTCGGCCCGGCCCGTCACGGCACTGCGGAGTGCGCCCGCCTCGAAGAGCCCGAGGCGCAGGGCGTAGAGCGCCTCGTCGAGAACGACCATGTCCCAGGTTCCTCCGGCCAGTTCGGCGGCGGCCCGCTGGAGGCCGGATCGGGCGCCCTGCCCCGCCTCCAATCCCGGCGCATCGGGGTCTATGAATCCCGTCCCGCAGAGGCGCGTCTCTACGTCGGCGTCCAGCCGGTCCAATGCGACGTGCTCCCCCGCCGGTCGGCCCTTCACAAACTGAACGATGAGCACGCGCATCCCGTGCCCCGCCGCGCGAAGCGCCGTGCCCAGGGCGGAGGTGGTCTTGCCCTTGCCGTCGCCGGCCAGGATCAGGATGCGCCCCTTTGGCGGCTGTTCGCTCAACGGGCCTCTCCGTCAGGCACGGGGGTGGGCCGCCTGGTAGACCTCCCGCAGCCGTTCGTGGGACAGGTGCGTGTAGATCTGCGTGGTGCTCAGGTTCTCATGTCCGAGCAGTTCCTGCACGGCGCGCAGGTCGGCGCCATTGGTCAGCATGTGGGTGGCGAAACTGTGGCGCAGTGCGTGGGGCGTGACACGGGAGTTCAGGCCGGCGTGCAGGACGTATTTGCGCACGGCGCGGCGCACGCTGCGCGCCGTGAGGCGGCCGCCGTCCCGCGCGTTTACGAAAAGCGCCCGCGGATGGCGCGCCGAAGGACCGTCGCTGCCGTGTCCGTTCAGGTATCGCCGGATCGCCCCAATGGCGCAACGCCCGGCAGGGACGACGCGTTCCTTCTTGCCCTTGCCCTCCACGCGCACGAGTCCCGTCTCCGGGTCCACGTCGTCGTAGTCCAATGAAACCAGCTCTCCCACGCGGAGCCCGGCGCCGTAGAGCGTCTCCATCATGGCCAGGTCCCGCCGCCCGATCCACGTGCCCGTGTCGGGCTGATCGAGCAGCTTGCGGATCTCCTCCACCGTGAGAAACACCGGCAGCTTGCGTTCACGCTTCGGGGAGCGCAGGGCGGTCATGGGGTTCTTCTGGACGATGCCCTGCTGTTTGAGGAACCTGTAGAGGGAACGGATGGTGGCGGCGCGCCGCGCGATGGTGGAGCGCGCCAGGCCGCGCATACGTTCCTGACCGAGAAACGCGCGCACGTCGTGCAGGCCGGCCTCCACCACGCGCCGGCTCCGTTCGCGGAGGAACTGCTCGAACTTCTCCAGGTCGGTGCGGTAGGCGCGAACCGTGTGCTCGGAGTAGTTGCGCTCGACCGCCAGTCGGTGGAGGAATTGCTCGATTTCCTCGCTCATGATACCTCCCACCGGGATGGTAGCCCCCCGGCCGGGCGGAGAGCAAACACGAGGGTCCCCCGGCCGCCGTGCGCCCATGTATGTGCTTGCAGCGCATAGACTTAGATCGTCAACTTAGTCAGTTTTCCGATTGTGAAAGTGGGACGGACATCGGCAAAGACACACTTGACAACCAAACCACCACCGGCTACCGTGGCATGGCACCCAGAACCTGCCTTTCATCTCCCCCTGAATGCGGGCGGCTGCTGGCATGGACATAGAGACGCTGGAGACCGGACAGCTCGTCACCGATGAGGTCCTGCTGGTGGCGGAGGCCCGAAAGGGAGTGGACCGCCGGGGGCAGAACTACTACAGCCTGACCCTGAACGCCGAAGGCGGCCGCCAGATAGAAGGCAAGATCTGGAGCGACAACATCGGGGCCGAGGTCCTGCCCGGCTGGGGCATCGAGGTGCTGGCCCGTGTGGACGAATACCGCGGCGCAAAGCAGCTCAATATCCAGCGATACGAGCTGCTCTCTCCGGACGAACACGACCTGGGCGCGTTCGTGCGGCAGGCCGACGTGGACGTTGATCGGGCCTTCGAGACGCTGTTCGACTGGCAGGGCGAGGAGCACGAAGATCCCTTCTTCAAGCACCTGATGGCGGAGTTGCACGGAAACCGCAGCTTTGCCGCTGCGTTCAAGGAGAGCCCCGCCGCCAGCCGCCACCATCACAACTACCAGGGCGGGCTGGCCGAGCACACGCTCGAAGTCTGGAACCTGGCCGACCGCATCAGCGGGCTCTACCCCGGGCGGATTGACCGGGAGGTCATCCTGGCCGGGGCCGCCCTGCACGATATCGGGAAGGTCAACTCCTACCGCCTGGTCAGCGGCATCAGCGAGCACACCGAGGCCGGGGAGCTGCTGGACCACGTGTTCATCAGCGCCTCAATGGTCAGCAACCTGTGGGACAGCGCCGTCAGGCCCGAAGTGCCCGACGACCAGGCCGCGCGAGCGGCCAGGCGAAAGAACGTGCTGCTGCACGTCATACTGAGTCACCACGGCCGCATGGAGTGGGGCGCGCCGGTGCTGCCGCGCACACCGGAGGCGCTGCTGCTGCACTACTGCGACGTGATGAGCGCGTCGCTGCACAAGTGCCTCAGCGCCGTCGAGGCCGCCCCGGAGGCGGCGCAATGGACCGATCCGGTCTACGTGATGGACCACGCCCGACGCATGTTGGTCCCTTCCGAACCGCCCGCGCAGACAGAAGACGAGGACTGAACGGTGCCATCTGAGGACACGCCACAGCGGCTGAGGCAGTTCATCGAGAAGGCCCGCCGGGGAGAGGCCGTCGTCGCCGTGGCCGGACTGGGCTACGTGGGACTGCCAATGGCCATCTGCTGCGCCCGGGGAGCAAGGCGCGTGATCGGCATTGACGTTTCCCACGAACGGGTTGAGATGGTCCTTGCCGGCCGCTCCTACATCGACGACATCAGCGACGCGGAGCTGGGCGAGCTGGTGGAGGCCGGCCGACTGACCGCCACCGAAGACTACAGCGCCGTGGCCGACAGCGACGTGGTGCTTATTTGCGTGCCGACGCCTCTGCGCAAGACGGGGGAGCCGGAGGTCTCTTTCATTGTGCGCGCTGTGGACGCCATCGCGGAGCACATGGGGCCGGGCAAGCTGATCATCCTGGAGAGCACCACGTACCCCGGCACGACCGAGGAGCTGGCCCGGCCCCGCCTGGAGCGCGGCGAGCTGAGCGCGGGGGAGGACTTCTGGCTGGCCTTCAGCCCGGAGCGCATTGACCCCGGCCCCAGCCACGCCGACTGGAACATCCACAACGTGCCGAAGGTCGTCGGCGGCGTCACAGCCAACTGCACCAGGGCGGCCGCCGAGTTCTACGGCCAGGTGGTCCAGAACGTCGTCCCCGTCTCCAGCAGCAGCGTTGCCGAGATGGTCAAGCTGCTGGAGAATACCTACCGCAGCGTCAACATCGCCATGGTGAACGAACTGGCGCTGATGTGCCACGAGCTGGGAGTTGACGTGTGGGAGGTGGTGGACGCCGCCCGCACCAAGCCCTACGGCTTCCAGGCGTTCTACCCCGGCCCCGGCCTGGGCGGGCACTGCATCCCGGTGGACCCGTTCTACCTGGCCTGGAAGGCTCGTCTGCACGGTTTCGAGCCGCGCTTCATCGATCTGGCCGGGCGCATCAACGCGTCCATGCCCCGGCACGTGGTCGAGCGGCTGGCGGAGCTGCTGAACCGGGAGGGCAAACCGCTGAACGGCTCCCGCGTCCACGTGCTGGGCGTGGCCTACAAGCGGGACGTGTCCGACACGCGCGAGTCGCCGGTGCTGGTCATCGTCGAGGACCTGCTCAAGCGCGGCGCCGTTCTCACCTACACCGATCCCCACGTGCCGGACATCACGCTGCCGGACGGGACGCGGCTGGACTCCACGCCGCTGGAGGAGGCCAACCTGCCCGACTGCGACTGCGCCGTCATCATCACCGATCACGCCGCCTTCCCCTACGAGCGAATCGTCGCCGAAGCGCCGCTCATCCTCGACACGCGCAATGCCCTGTGCGGGCGCGCGCAGGCGCACATCCACAAGCTCTGAGCCTCGCGGAGAACCGACAATGGCCAAGCGCACGGTCATCACCGGCGGAGCCGGGTTCATCGGATCGCATCTGTGCGACTACTTCCTGGACCAGGGACACGAGGTCATCTGTCTGGACAACCTGATAACCGGCTCCGGGCGCAACGTGGAGCACCTCTTCGGACGGGAGCGGTTCCGCTTCATCAACCACGACGTTACCACGTACATCTACGTTGGTGGCGACGTGGACAACGTGTTGCACTTCGCCTCCCCGGCGAGCCCCGTGGATTACCTGGAATACCCCATCCAGACTCTGAAGGTTGGCGCCCTGGGCACGCACAAGGCGCTGGGGCTGGCCAAGGCGAAGGGCGCCCGCTTCCTGCTGGCCTCCACCAGCGAGTGCTACGGCGACCCCCAGGTCCACCCCCAGCCGGAGGACTACTGGGGCAACGTCAACCCGGTCGGTCCGCGCGGCGTCTACGACGAGGCCAAGCGCTTCGCCGAGGCGCTGGTCATGGCATATCACCGGGTGCACGATGTGGACACGCGCATCGCGCGGATCTTCAATACCTACGGCCCGCGAATGCGGCTGTACGACGGGCGCGCGCTGCCTACGTTCTTCCGCCAGGCGCTGGAGGGCGAGCCGGTGACCGTCTACGGCGACGGTTCCCAGACGCGCAGCTTCTGTCACATCAGCGACATGGTCCGCGGCATCGCCGCATTGCTGGAGAGCGGGGAGCACCGGCCCGTCAACGTGGGCAACCCGGATGAGATCACGATCCTCCAGCTCGCCGAGGAGATAATCGAACTGACCGGTTCGCAGAGCGAGATCGTCTATCGGCCCCTGCCCAAGGACGACCCCCAGGTGCGCCAGCCGGACATCAGCCGCGCCCGCGAGGTGTTGGGCTGGCAGCCGGAGGTGGACCGGCTGGAGGGACTGCGCATGACGGTGGACTACTTCCGCGCCGCCGTCGCCGAGGACGAAACGCAGGACACGGATCAACGCGGATAGACACGGATGACGCCGGGGACTGCAGACAACAAGGGCGCCAACGCCGTTCTTGCCGTTTTGCTCATCTGTGTCCACCCGTGTGGGTCTGTGTCTGCTGAGTCGTAAGCCGCGAGAGGGAGGTAGACCGTGTCCTCTGAGACCGGATTCGACCGTTTCATGATGGTGACTACCCCTATCCTGCAGGGGGTGGAGATTGAGGAGTACCTGGGCCCGGTGATCGTGCGGGACGTGCGGGCCATCAACGTGATACGGGATTTCTTCACCCGCTTCCGGGACTTCTTCGGCGGGCGCTCCGGAGCTTACCAGGAGGTGCTCGACGACATGTTCCACGACCTGCTGACCGAAATGCGCCGGCAGGCGGAGGATATGGGCGCGGACGCAGTGGTCGGTCTGCGGGTGGACTTCGAGAGCGTCGGCGCCAAGCGTACCTCCCTCGTCATGGGGGTGGTGCAGGGCACGGCGGTGCGGATCGTCTGACTGCCGGCACTTCAGCGCACCGGTATTGGGCATGGAGACAGAATACGTCCTGGGCGTGGCGGCGCTGGCGTTGCTGGCGCTGGGGCTGTGGATGGCGTGCCCGGCATATGTGTATGTGGACGCGGTGCGCCGCCGGGTGGTCCATCCGGTTCTGTGGGCCTTCGGCGCCTTCTGGTTCGGCCCGTTGGGGCTGATCGCCTACCTGGTTGACCGGCCGCCGTCGGTGCGCGTCAAGTGCCGCAACTGCCGCCAGAGCATCCTCATCACCGACCGGGAATGCCCCTACTGCGGCCATCGGCAGTGACGGGCTGGTCCAAAGACTCTCCCGAGGATGGAAGACGACCATGAACGTGCTTGTCACAGGCGGAGCAGGTTACGTGGGCAGCCATGCCGTGCGGGCGTTGCTGGAGGCGGGGCACCGGCCCGTGGTGGTGGATAATCTGTCGGAAGGGCACCGCCCGGCCGTCGGCGAGGCGGAGCTGATCGTGGGCGATCTGAAGGACGAGGACTTCGTGCTGGCCGCTCTGGAGGAGTCCAAGGCGAAAGCCGTCATGCACTTCGCCGCCAGCGCCTACGTGGGCGAGTCGGTCGAGAACCCGCAGAAGTACTACTTCAACAACGCCGTCAACTCACTGAGGCTGCTGCGCGCGATGCGCCGTCGGGGGGTGGACCGGTTCGTGTTCTCCAGCTCCTGCACCCTCTACGGCGTGCCCGACAAGGTGCCCATCACCGAGGACCAGCCCGTGCGGCCCATCAGCCCCTACGGCCGCACGAAGGCGACCGTCGAGTGGGCGCTGGGCGACTATGCGAAGGCATACGGGCTGCGGTACGCGTCCCTGCGGTACTTCAACGCCGCCGGCGCGGCGCCCGACGGCAGCATCGGTGAGGACCACGACCCGGAGCCCCACCTGATACCCCTGGTCATCCGGGCCGCCCTGGGCCAGCGCGACAGCATCACGATCTTCGGCACCGACTATCCCACGCCCGACGGCACGTGCATCCGGGACTACGTGCACGTTATGGACCTGGCATCGGTGCACGTGATGGCGATGGAAGCGCTCGACGAGCGGCCGGCGACGATCTGCAACCTCAGCACGGGCCGGGGGCATTCGGTGCGCGAGGTCATCGAGGTGGTCAAGGAAGTGACCGGCCGCGACTTCCCGGTGGTGGAGGGGCAGCGCCGGCCGGGCGACGCGCCGGAGCTGGTGGGCAGCCCCGAGAAGGTGCGCTCCGAGCTGGGATGGGAGCCGCAGTACCCGGAGCTGGCGACCATAGTCGAGCACGCCTGGAGGTGGCATTCGGCCCATCCGGACGGCTTCGAGGGGTGAGGAGGCAGGCGTGGACATCCCGTTCACGGTAGAGGAGTTCTTCGGGGTTTTCGAGGCGTACAACACGGCCGTGGCGCCGATGCACGTAGTGGCCTACTTCCTGGGCGTGGCGGCTGTTGTGGCGGCTCTAATCAGAGCCCGGTTGGCCGACCGGACAGCCGCAGGTGTGATGGGATTCTTCTGGCTGTGGATGGGGGTGGCCTACCATTGGCTGCAGTTCGCCCGGGTCAACCGAGCGGCCTATGCGTTCGGCATATTGTTCGTCGCACAGGGCGCGTTGCTGCTGTGGGCGGGGGGGCTGCGCGGGAGGCTTCGATTTGGCGCGCCACAGGGGGCGTGCGGCTGGCTCGGCGTAGTGTTCCTCGCATATGCGATGTTGGTGTATCCGGTCCTTGGGCACCTGGCGGGGCACGTCTATCCGCGTGCGCCGTGGTTCGGCACGGCGCCGTGTCCCACAACCATCTTCACGTTCGGCTTGCTGCTGTGGACGACCCGGCGGGTGCCGAAGGGCTTGCTTGTGATCCCGTTCCTATGGTCGCTGGTGGGTTTCAGCGCGGCCGCACAGCTCGGTGTGACGCAGGACTACGGCCTGGTGGTGGCGGGGGTGGCGGGCACGGCGGCGCTCGTGCTGCGTGACCGTGCGTGGGGGCGCGGCGGCGAGGAAACGCCCGGCTGATTGCGGGCGGGTCAGAAGTCGGCCTGCAGGCTGCGCAGCTTCTCGTCCGGCCCTATGACCACCAGACGGTCCCCGTCCTCGATGACGTCAGTTGCGTGGGGCAGGTCGTTGATGTGATACTCGACCTTCTCCTGTCCGTCCGCGCCGGTGGAGACGTCGCGGGATTTGATGGCCACGACGTTGAGCCCGTAGGTGTTGCGGAAGTCCAGTTCGCGCAGCGTCTTGCCGGTGAACTCGCGCTTGGCTTTCACCTCGGCCAGCGCGTGTCCGGTGGTGATGGGCGCGATCACCTGTATGCCGGGCATCATGACCTTCTGAGCCACCTGGCGGGCCATCTCCTTCTCCAGGCTGATGACGGTGTTGACGCCCATCGCCTCCAGAATCTGGGCCTGGTTCTGATCAATGGCGCGCACCCAGATGGCGCCCGCCCCGAGCCGCTGGAGCACGGCGGTGATCAGCAGGCCGGCCTCGATGTTGCGCCCGATGCAGACGATGGCCAGGTCCAGTTCCTGCAGGTTCAGCTTGCGCATGGCGAACTCGTTAGTGGCGTCCAGGCACACCGCCCGCGCCACGCGCTGATCGGCCTGCTCGACCAGGTCCTCCTCAGAGTCCACGGCCAGCACCTCGGCGCCCAGTTCGGCCAGTCGCACCGCCAGGCCCAGGCCGAAGCGGCCCAGACCGAAGACCCCAACCTGCTGCACGTGCGGCTGCTGCTGTTGTTCGTCGCTCATGGCTGACCTCAGTGCTCCCTCAAGCTCTCCAGGTAGCGGCCATGGACGCCGTCCTGCGAGCGGCGCAGGAACTCCACCAGGTATATGGCCTCCGGGCTGGCGTCCGGGTCGTTCTCTATCTGCTCGTAGATGCGCGACCGGTTCAGTTCGCGCGTCCGGTAGATGGCCTTGTAGGCGTCCCACAGCTCCTCGATGGTGCCGTCCTCGTAGCCCGCCCGGCCCAGCCCGATCTCGTTGACGCCGCGGACGCGGGCGGGGTTGCCCTCCACGATCATGAACGGCGGCACGTCCTGCACGATGCGGGTCAGCCCCCCGATGTAGGCGCGCTTGCCTACGGTTACGAAGGGGTTGACGGCCGTGCCACCGGCCAGTTGAGCGCCCGTCTCGACGTGGCAGTGACCGCCCAGCAGCACGCCGTTGACCAGTATCACGTCGTGCTCGATGTGGCAGTCATGTGCCACGTGAGAGCAGATCATCAGGTAGTTGCGGTTGCCGATGTGAGTGACGCCGTTGCCTGTGACCGTGCCGATGTTGACGGTCACGTATTCGCGGAACACGTTGTCATCGCCGATGATCAGTTCGGTCTTTTGGCCGTGGTGTTTCAGGTCCTGGGGGGCGGTGCCGAGGGTGACATAGGGGGCCAGGATGTTGTTCTCTCCCATCTTCACGGCCCCTTCGATGTGGCAGCCGTGGCCGATGGTGCAGTCGTCGCCGATGGTCACTTCGGGCCCGATGAAGGCATGGGGGCCGATCTCGACGTTCTTGCCGATCTTCGCCCCGCTGTCCACGACTGCTGTCGGGTGCACCTTCATCCGTCTGCTCTCCATCCTCAGTGGGTTCAGAGGGCGTCCGCGTCCACCAACATGAAGCTCATCTCGGCTTCGCAGGCCAGTTCCCCGTTGACCGTTCCCCGGCCCTTGACCAGGGCTGTCCGGGAGCGCACGCGCACCGACTCCACCTCCAGCAGCAACTGGTCACCGGGGCTGACCGGGCGGCGGAGCTTGGCGTTGCTCAGACTGACCAGCAGGCACACCTTCCCGGTGTGCTCCAGCTTGCGCAGCAGCAGCAGCCCGGCCGTCTGCGCCAGCGCCTCCAGTTGCAGCACGCCGGGCAGGATGGGGTAGTCCGGATAGTGGCCCTGGAAGTAGGGCTCGTTGATGGAGCAGTTCTTGACGGCCACTATGCGGTTCTCCCCCTCGGTGCGCAGCACGCGATCCACCATCAGGAAGGGGTAGCGATGCGGCAGCACCCGGCGTATCTCCATCACGTCCAGGTACTCCTCTGCGCCGACCTCCTTCTCCATCAACTGGTGCAGCCGCCGGGCGAGGGCGGTGTTCAGGCGGTGGCCGCTGCGCACCGCCACGACACGCGCCTGCACGTCCGCGCCGACAAAGGCCAGGTCGCCCAGCAGGTCCACCACCTTGTGTCGCACGGCCTCGTCGGGGTAGACCAGCTCCGCCGTCTCGCCGCTGTGGGGCTTCTTCACGGAGCCGTCCTTGCAGAGCACGAACGCGTTGTCGTCGGTCACGCCGCCGCCCAGGGACAGGCGGCGGAACTCCTCGTAATCCTCCCCCAGCCCGAAGGTGCGCGCCGGGGCAAGCTCCTCCATGAAGCTGTCCGGAGTCACCGAGATGGTGTATGCCTCCGTAGCGTGGTAGCCCTCGTCGAAGTCCAGCACGTAGCTGACGGTCAGCCCCTCCTCCTGGGGCATGGCCACGATGGTCGCGTGGCCTGCGGGCACGCTGACGGTCTGCTCCAGGTTCAGAAGCTGCCGCTCGGCGTTCTGCTCGACCAGCCCCGCCTCGCGCATGGCCTGCGCGAAACCCAGCGCGTTGCCTCCCATGGCCGGCAACTCGTCGGCATCCATCTCCACTATCAGGTTATCCACGCCCAGTGCCACGCAGGCGCTCAGCAGGTGTTCGACCGACTTGATCTCGACATCGTTCCAGGTCAGCGTGGTGCAGCGATAGCCATCGGTGAGCGCCTCCAGGTTGGCGGGCACCACCGGGCTGTCGGGCAGATCCGTGCGGCTGAACAGGTAGCCGGTGAATGGCTCAGCGGGCTGCAGGCGCACGTTGACCTCCTGCCCGCTGAACAGGGCGGTGCCCTCCAGCTCCACCGTTTCGGCTATCGTTGTCTGCGGCCGGGCCATCTCAACTGACTTCGCTCAGGTTCGCTTAACGGGGAAGCATATCCTGTCCTGTTTCCCGGTCACTTCGTTTCAATGGGGCCGGGATAATCGGCATTGATCCGCTCGACCACGGCGCCGCTGATGTCCAGCATGGGTCGGGCGTAGAGCACCTCCGTAGTGGCCAGCAGCAGGCTCTGCTCCACGTCCTCCATCCCGGCCAGGTCCAGGTTCTGCTTCTTCAGCACCAGGTCCAGGTCGTTCTGCTCGGCGTGCGCCTTGACGGCTTCAGTTACGGCGGTGAACATCTCGCGCGCCGCCTGGTTGTGGTGCTCGGCGATCTCCGTCTCGAACTCGTTCCGTGTCCGCTGCAGTTCCTGCAGCGCGTTGGCCATTTCACGTTGCTTCTCGGCCCGCTGTTCGGTGTCCGGCGGCAGGTTCTCATACTCGTTGCGCAGCACCTGAAGCTGCTCGCTCATCTTGGTCAGCGTGCGGCGCATGCGATCCATCATGCGCATGCGCTCCTCGGTGGTGTCCTGCCACTGCTCGCTCTCGCGCATTATCTCCGAGAGGTCCACGACGGCGATGCGCAACGCGCGGGCAGCGGGCTGCGTCGCCGGTTCGGCCGTCTCGGCCGCGCCCCACGCTGCGGCGCAGACGACGACCAGCGCGAGGGCAGTCAGCGCTAATCTGGTAAACCTGTGCATAACGGGGGTCCTTTCGGTAGGGAAAAGTCGCCCAATACTCTACGCGAACGGCAGGTCGGAGTCAAAACCTGCGCTCGGCGCCAAGAGTGAAGTGAAAGCTCTGCGTCTCGTCCTCGTCCTCTTCCATCAGCGCCGTCGCCAGGTCCACTTCCAGTGCCGCCGGGCCGAAGAACATCAGCCGCCAGCGCACTCCCACCCCCACCGACAGGCGCAGCTCGTCCCATCCATTCAGCACGTCCTCGGCATCTTCCTGCACGTAGCCGGCGTCCATGAACGTGACCAGCCGCAGGCCACGCTCCTCGACCAGGGGCAGGCTGTATTCCAGCGAACCGACCAGAAGGGACTCCCCGCCGATCTGGTCCCCGGTGGCCGGATCCACGGGCGAGACGCCTTCGTATTCGAATCCTCGCAGCGTGCTTATGCCGCCGGCATAGAAGCGCTCGAACACGGGCACCCGGCTGTCGTAGCTGTCCACCACGCCCATCCGCCCGCGCACGCCCAGGACGTGCCTGCCCCGGCCCCGTCTTTCCCGCACGGTCCAGTACTTTTCCCCGCGCAGGATGGCCTTGACGGTCTCCACGTCGCCCGCGGCGAGCTCGATTGTGCCCGCTGCTGCGTAGCCACTGGTCGGAGCGAAGCGGCTGTCGCGGCGGTCGGTGCTCAGTTCGAACTCCACGTAGGGTTTCGAGTGCGTGTCTTCGTCCTCCTTGATCTCAAGGGCCGCGTCATCGGCCACGTCGTCTATGTCTATGCTTTCGTAGCCGATGGTGACGGTGCGGCGTGCGAACTTCGAGATCCGCTGCCCGACGGACGCCGCAACGCCGGTGCGCGTTTCGTCGAACTCGTTGCGCACGACGCCGCGCGAGAAGACCTGCGCCCCGAAGCTGTATTCGCTGTTCCACACGGCCGGGTTCTGGAAGGAGACGGAGTACTGGGAGCGTTCCGTGCCCGCCTGCAGCATGATGGAAAGCCGATGCCCGCCGCCGCGGAAGGCGTTGCCGCGCCACAGGTCGTTCCAGCTCGAAGGCCAGTTCCAGAAGTCAAAGTTCTCCTCGGTGAGAGATATCTGGCCGATCACGCCGGACTCGCTGCCCAGCCCGGCCCCCAGCATGAGGCGCCCGGTCGGACCCTCCTGGACCCGCACGACGGCGTCGCGCATCTGGCCTTCGTCGGGCTCAAGGGCTACTTGCACCTCCTCCTGGCCTTCGGCATAGAAGTAGCCCGTGTTGCGCAGCAGGTTCTCGCTCTCCTCCAGCCGGCTGCGGCTGGCTATCTGACCGGGGTAGAAGTTCAGGTTGCGCCGCACCACGGTTTCCTTCGTCTTGGTGAGGCCACGCACTTCGATGCGGCGCACGTACACGCGCTCTCCCTCGGTGATCCGGAAGCGCACCGCCACTTCCGTCCCTACCTCGGGAAAGATGGGCACGCCCTGCAGGTTGCCCTTGCGCTCGGTTGCGTCCAGGTGCCCCTGGTCGCCGTAAAGCTGCTCGATGGTCCGAAGGGCTTCCTCCATCTCGGCGGGGCGGTAGGGCCTGCCCGGCTGCAGGCCAGTTGCCTCCAGCAGTTCGGCGTCGCGGAACAACGTGTTGCCCTCGAACGAGACGGAGCCCACGCTGTAGAGCGATCCCTCCTGGACCACCACGTGGAGGGTGGCCCGACGCATGTCGTCGCTGAAGGTTGCGTGCCCGCTCACGCGCGCGTCCAGGTAGCCCCTCCCGCGGTACAGATCCTCGACGCGCGGCAGGTCGCCCTCGAAGACGTCCTTCCTGTACCAGCCCGGCCAGAGGAAGGCCGGCCAGTGGCGGCGCCGGCTGCGCATGGCGTCGCGGATCTCGCCGCAGTCCACCTCCTGGTTGCCTTCGCAGGCTATCTGTTCGACGTAGGTGCGAGGGCCTTCGCTGATGTAGAAGGCCAGTTGACGTTCCCCGTCCTCGATGTCCAGCGCGCCCTCGGCGGTGGCTGCCGTATAGCCTTCCTCCCGGTAGGCCCGCTGGATGCCCTGCTCGGCCAGCAGGATGTCCGACCGGCTGACAACGTCGCCTTTCGACAGCCCGGCCAGCTCCCGCAGCCGCGTGGCGCTGAATCGGTCGTGTCCCTGGAAAACGATGCCAGTGATGGCCACGCGTTCGCTCAGGCTCAGCACAAGCTCGACGTTGCCCTCCTGCGCCGGTTCAACGCGGAAGGACAGCGCCCCGTAGACGCCGCGTTCGTTCCACCGGGCGATGGCTTCCTCGACGGCCTCTGCGCGGTAGTTCATGCCTTCCTGCAGGCCGAGTGTCGCCAGGACGCGCTGCCGGCTGAGGAGCTGGTTGCCGCTGAGGTTGATGCGGGCGATCCGGGGCAGTTCTGTCTGGCCGAAAGCCAGTCCGCCTGCCAGGGTCGCCAGCAGGGCCACCCATCCGAACAGACGCTGCCGATGCCACGTGCGGAGGGAGGGCCGGTTCATGGGCTATGGCTCAATGGAAGTTGGGCTGGGTAGTGCGTGACTCGAACCTCAGGTAACGCTTCTGGAACACCAGGCGCACCAGGCCGATCGGCCCGTTGCGCTGCTTGGCGATGATCAGGTCCGCCTGCGTGCCGGGCACTTCCCCGTCTTCATCATCGCCCGGCTGGTAGGGCCTGTGCAGCAGCAGCACGACGTCCGCGTCCTGCTCGATGGCGCCGCTCTCCCGCAGGTCGCTCAGCCGGGGGCGGCGCTGCTCCTGCTCGACTCGTCGGCTGAGCTGGGCGATGGCGATCACGGGCACGTCCAGCTCCCGGGCCAGCGCCTTCAGCCCCTGGCTGATCTCCGCCACTTCGGTGGCCCGGTTCTGCCGGCTGGTGTTGGGAGTCATCAGTTGCAGGTAGTCCACCACGATCAGCTCGATCTCGTGCTGATGGGCCAGCCTGCGGGCCATGGCGCGCAGGTCCATGATGCGCAGCGTGGCGGCGTCGCTGATGTAGAGGGGCAGTCCCACCAGTTCGTCCAGGGACTGCTCCATGCGCCGCCATTCCTTGTCCGACATGGTGCCGCGCCGGAAGTCATGCGTGTCCAGCTTGTTATGGATGCACAGGAAGTTGCTGACGATCTGCTCGGCGGGCATCTCCAGGCTGTAGAGCGCGGCCGGACGTCGCTGCACTGTGCAGACGTGGTGCAGCACGTTCAGGGCGAAGCTGGTCTTGCCGATGCTGGGCCGGGCGGCCACCACGACGAACTCCCCCGCGTGGAAGCCCCCCGTCATGTCGTCCAGGTCGTAGAAGCCGCTGGCCAGCCCCGTGAGCTGGC
This sequence comes from Candidatus Brocadiia bacterium, assembly GCA_046483865.1. Classification (GTDB taxonomy): domain Bacteria; phylum Planctomycetota; class Brocadiia; order SM23-32; family SM23-32; genus JAWOCH01. Next base: position 17,313 of record JAWOCH010000357.1, read on the forward strand.
CGGGGTTCTGGTGCAGCTCCTCGAGGCGGGCCACGATGTTCTGCAGCACGTCGTTGACTTCCCGCACGCGTGCCGAGTCCTTCTCGCTGCGCACGGCCAGGATGTGGGCCTCCGCTTCGTCCAGCAGTTCGTTTACGTCCTGGCTGTTGCGGTAGGCGTTCTTCTGGATGCCGGCAGCGGTCTCGATAAGCTGCCGCCGCACGCCGTGTTCCCACACGATGCCGATGTAGTGCTCCGCGTTGGCGCTGGTGGGCACGGCCTCCATCAGCTCCAGCAGGTAACCCACGCCGCCGACTTTCTCCAGCTTCTCGCGGCGGGACAGCTCGTCGCGCAGCAGCACGATGTCCACGGCGTTGTTGGCGTCGGACAGCTCCAGTACGGCGCGGAAGATATCCTGGTGGGCCAGCTTGTAGAAGGATTCCGGCCTCAGCCGCCGTCGGGCCAGGTGGATGGCTTCCTGCGACAGCAGCATGGAGCCGAGCACGCCCATCTCGGCCTGCAGGTCATGGGGGGGCACACGCGCGGAGCTGCTGGCATCCGAAAGATCGGGCATCGAACACGTGCGTGCAAAAGGAGAACGTGCTTCTTCACCACGGAGACACGGAGAACACGGAGCAAGACAACAACTGCTCTAACAGGGACGCACAAGATGGACAGGATACAGACAGCCTGCAACAGGGTCGCTCCTCACCTATCCATCCCATCTATCCTGTGTATCCTGTTACCCGTCGTTGCCGTTCGTCGTGCTCGTCGTGTCGTCGTGGTTACTCTTCTTCCTCTTCCTCCTCGGCCGCTGCCACGCGGACGATGATGTGGACGCGCACCTCGGGGTGTAGCATGACCTCGACTTCGTAGTCGCCCACTTCCTCGATGGGGCGTGGCAAGGTGACATTGCTGGGCCGGATGCCCTCGAAACCGCTGCTCTCCAGCTCTTCGGCGATCTGGGAGGCGCCCACCGAGCCGAACAGATGTCCCCGCTCCGTGGCCCGGGCGGTGACGTAGCACAGGAAGCCCTCCAGCAGCTCGGCCTGGCGGTTGATGCGCTCCATCTCTTCCTCTTCCCGCCGGCGTCGGGCTTCCCGCGTGTGCTCTATCTCGTCCAGGTTCTCATCGGTGACCGGCACGGCGAAGCGTTTCGGCAGCAGGTAGTTGCGGGCGTAGCCGTCGGCCACTTCCACCACGTCGCCCATGCGGCCCAGATTCTCTACGTCCTGTCGCAGCAGCACTTCCATGTTTGCTGTCCTGACTCGGGTGTTCGTTGGGGGATCAGAAGGGAATCTCGTCGTCGGCCACGTCGAAGCCTTCCTCCTGGTCGGCTTCCTGGGGCGGTTCGGAGCCGCCGGTCCCGCCGCCGCCGCCCGACTGCTGACGGGAGGACGCGGGCCGGCTCTCGGCGCGTTGGCTGGTGTCCTGACCCTGCCGGCCGCCGCGGCCGCCGATGAACTCGAAGTTCCGGGCCGTCACCGACAGCTTGCTGCGGCGCCCGTCGGCCGTCTCCCAACTGTCGTATTTCAGCCGGCCTTCGATGAAGATGGGGCGGCCCTTGGTGAAGTACTCGCTTATGACCACTCCCCGGCGGCCCCACATGGTGACGTCCACGAAGCAGGTCTCCTCCCGCTGCTCCCCGGCGCTGGTCGTGTAGGTGCGGTTCATGGCCATGCCGAACTCGCACACCGGGGTGCCGCTCGGGGTGTAGCGCAGCTCCGGATCGCGCGTCAGGTTGCCCATCAGGAACACGCGGTTCAGATTCGCCATGCGGGCCCTCCTTCCGTCATGCCTGAAGTCGTGGCGTCAGGCCTGTTCCTCGGCTACTTGTTCCGGCTCCTCGGCGTCCGCCTCGTCCGACTCCGGCTCGGGAGCCTCGGCCTGCTCGTCCTGATGTTCCTCGGGGGCCGGCTCGATACCGGAGGACTCCTCGACTGGTTGCCCTTCGGGACTGAAGGGCTCGCCCTCGAGGGGCGGAATCTCATCGGCCCGAAGCACCAGCACGCGGAGCAACTGCTCGGAGAGCTGAACGTCGTGGCGTATCTGGCCCACGGCAGTTCCGGGAGCATGGAAGAAGCACAGGATGTAGATGCCACGCTTGGCGCGCCCGATGCGGTAGGCCAGCTTCCGCTCGTCCCACTTCTCGATGCGCTCGATCTGGGCTCCGGCGTTGGTCAGGATGTTGGCGATGTGCCGGATGATCTCCTGGAACTCGGCCCCGCCGTGCGCGGCGTCCACCACGAACATCGCCTCGTACAGGTTATCGGCCAAAACTGCTCCTCCGTTCACGGTTGGCTTTCTTTTATCACGTACGCCTGCTGTTGTCCACCCTACGCGCTGCCTTGGTCCGCCCGGCAGTTGAACCGATTCATGGCCGCCCCCAGACCCTCCCGTGCCCAGCACAGGGCGGCCTGCGCGGCCCCGGTGGTCATCTGGTCCGCCGCCTCCAGTTCGGAGGGCGCAAAGGGGCTGAGCACGAACTCCCTCAACGCCGTCCCGTCCGGGGCCGGCCCGATGCCCATCCGCAGGCGGGGGAACTGCTCGGTGCCCAGGGCGCCGATGACGGACCGCAACCCCTTATGGCCCCCGCTGCTGCCTTCGCGGCGCAGCCGTATGCTGCCCAGTGGCAGGTTAACGTCGTCCACCAGGACCAGCAGGTCCTGCAGGGCCGTCTGGCGCCGCTTCAACAGCCGGGCCAGCGCCGGACCCGTGCGGTTCATGTAGGCCAGCGGCTTGAACACGGCCAGGTCATCCGCCGTGGCCAGGCCGCCGTCCGGGCAACTGCGCGGCACAGCCCGCACGAGGCGGGCCAGCTTCTCGGCGGCCATCCAACCTGCGTTGTGGCGGGTGGCCGCATAGTCCGGTCCCGGGTTGCCCAGTCCGGCCACGATCTTCACGGGACCGGTTCTCCTCGGGTGGTCACTCCGGCTCCGGGGCCGGGGGGGCCTCCTCGGCGCCCTCCGGGGGCAGCTCCTCGCCCTCCTCTTCCTCGGCGCCGATCAGCTCCGGCTCCAACAGCAACTCCTCGGGCGCCTCCTCTTCCTCCTCCAGTTCACTGGGCGGCACGACGGTGACGACCACAGTCTCCGCGTCCGTCACCGGTTCGACGCCCTCGGGAAACTGCAGGTCGCCCACAGTTAGGTTGTCGCCGATCGCCAGCTCTGAGACTTCCACTATGATGCTGTCCGGTATAGCCATCGGCAGGCACTGGACTTCCAGGTCGTGCTGAACGGTCTCCAGCACGCCGCCTTCGGTCACGCCCACGGCGTCGCCGTGCGTCTCGACCGGCACGGACACCACGATGTGCTCGGTCAGGGAGATGCGCACCAGGTCCACGTGCACGATCTCGTCTCCCAGCGCATCGTACTGCACCTCCTTGATCTGGGCATTCTCCTGCACGCCGTCCCAACTGACCTGGACGATGAAGGCGTGCTCCTCGACCAGTTCCTCCACGTCCTGCTCGCGCAAGGTCAGCAGCACGTTGGGCTCCCCGCGCCCGTAGATGATGGCGGGGATCAGCCCCTGGTGGCGCAGCCGGCGACAGGCGCGTGAACCGCGGGCCTCGCGGGGTCTGGCTTTCACTTCTGCAATGTCCATGGTTCTATTCCGGTTTCAGTGCCGTGCGGGCGTCGTTGCGGCCCCGCCGCGCAGGCACAGACCCCGTCAGCCAGTCAGCCGCAGGGAGATGCCGGCGAGGCAGAGGCGGGGAACGTGCCGACGGTGCCGCGCTTACCGTAAAACAGGTCACAGTTATACCATGCGGCATTTGCGGTGTCAATGTTCAGGACGTGCAGGCAGGGTCATTCGGTTCTCTGACTGAACCGACCTGAACTGCCGAGTTGCTGCCCGAGAAGGGACCTCGGGGTCCGGCCGGAAACTGGATCTGGCCGCGTTGGGAGCGTCGCGGGGCCATATGCAAGGAGGCGCGACGATGGTGATGCGTTCGAGCATCCCGGAGGAGCTCCGACGCCGCAGATGGCCCCGCGACGCC
>JAWOCH010000381.1:0-5254 GCA_046483865.1 Candidatus Brocadiia bacterium
ATTCGGATCTGCCCCAGAGCCAACTTCCCAGTGACAACAGGTCTTCAGCAACTCACCAGGCATCCTGGTGGCCGTGCCTAACGTCCAGCTGCTTGCGGCCCTGAGCATGGAGCGAATGTGGTTGTATGCATGTTCGACGTCAGATGGGCGGCGAACGAGGGGAGCAAGCGGGCGATGGGCCGCGACAGGGAGTCTGCGAAGATGAAGACGAGCACCGGCACCGCCAGCCCCAGGGCAAGGAGCGCCTGGAAGGCGTGTGCACGGGCGACCAGCTCGGGCGATGGTCCGTATAGCCGCAGTCGCGCGATCTGGCGGAACCAGGGGAGCTGTGTGGCCAGGAATGCCAGCGAGTACACGGCACCCACGCGGAGCGCCAGTCGAGCCCGTTCTCTGGAGTTCACGATGGTGGTCCCCTTCCTATTGACGCTTGCACTCATCGGCTAAGGGATCATGTAGGCAGCCCGCATCGCCGCAGGTGGCATATCCCTGAGCCCGCCATACGGCGGGCGAGTCAGGATGCGCGCACGTCCGTGGCCGAATCGCCCCTTCCAGGGGCTCTTTCCCATGTGCACTTCCCTCGTCCCACGGTTCAGGCGCCCGGGGGCGCGCTTCACCGTGGGCTACTGCTGAGACGGCCCTGCCGGGCCTGACGACATTTTGCTATCTGCTTGCAGTTGGACGCCTCTGGCAGCGCCCCTCCAGGGCGCCCGGGTTGTTCTGCCGCTCGGAATCACGGCGCTGAAGCGCCGAGCTGTATCCCAGCGCCCCTGCCGGGGCGTCCGGTGCGCTCGAAACCGCCGGGCACTTGTGGCGCCGTACGTCGTCGCACTTGCGAACGGGGGATCAAGCAGGCGCTTCGGTGCGCTTGCGCAGGAGTATCGGCCCGAACGAAAGCAGGCGCGACAGGGGGCCGGTCAGCGCGACCAGGATGATGCCCAGCGCGACACGCACGAGCACCATGGGGCGTATCGGCTCCAGTAACAGGGGGATACCGGTTGCCAGTTGCAGCGAGGCAATCGCCGCGGTGGGCACGGAGCGGAACAAAGTCCAGACGCCGAGCAGCACGAGCCAGGGGTGGAGGGCTGCTGCGCGATGTTGGCCGGTCGGCGGTCCTTCGGGGGCCGGTCCGGGCATCCAGATGCGTGCGATGTCGCCACGGAAGGCGAGCAGGATCAGCGTGAGGGCCGGTGCGAGCCAGTGGCGCCACTGCGACCAGAAGAACCACTTCACAACTCCATAGGGCGACTGGGCCAGATGGATCGAGAAAGCCCGCGAAACCACGTGCCAGAGCACCAGCAACGTGATGCCCGCCTCCAGGATCAAGCGCCCGGAAGCGCGCCTTGCTCCTCCATCCGCCGGCGGGCTGTAGATGCGCGCCGCCAGCCAGCGGGCCATCGGTCCCCAGATGAACGCCACCGCACAACCAACCAGCCCGGTCGCGAAGACGCCCCATACGACTCGCGCCACCACGCCCGGAACGCTCCATCCGATGGGGCACAGGTCGAAAAGAGCGCGGACGGCCAGCAACACATAACGGAATACGCAGAGCAGGAGAGCTGCCGTCAGCCAAACCCACGGCCCGGCAGGGGCCGGCAGCACCCGGTCGCCCGGCGGCGACGGCCCTCGACGAGCGCCCCGAGACGCAATCTCAGCAATGAAGCCGACGCACACCACGATCATCATCACAACTACGCCACCGCTGGTAACTTGCTGTGCCAGCAGCGCCCTTTGCTCGCCGGCAGACAGGAAGTCCGCCGGCATCGTGAAGGTGCCCACAAGGCCCATAAACGTGCGATACGCGGGGCCGAGGCAGATGAACAGAAGTCCTACGAACAGCGTGGCGAACGCGGCCGTGGGCGCATCGAGGTGAGGGCGGGAACGGGCCTTCGCCCACTGCACCAGCGGGGGCGCGCCGACGATCAACGCCGCCCCAACCGCCGCTGGGACGGCGATGGAGAAGTACGAGCCCGGCCAGCCGTCCAGCAGCGCAAACTGCAGAACGAAGACCATGGAGGAGAGATGCAGCGTCCCGAGCAGCACGGCGGCGAGTGCGGCGGCTTCGGCCACTGGGTTTCCGTCTTTGCCAAGTGCGCGTGTCACCAGCCGCGATAGCCATCGGGCACACAGCAAAAACAGCGCGCCCAACCCCACGCACCCGCCCGCAACGCCCGGCCCGTAGCCGGGGTAGTGGGGTAGCGCGTCTGCGAGGCCGGATTTGGCCAGCAGGAACTGCGCGAACCGCCCGGCGTACGGCAGCGCCGCGGCAACGTAATACACCCCCAGGATGCGGAAGGCGAGTGTGGCGCGCTGGCGTGCGTTCATCGCTCCGCCTCCTCGTCGGCATCGGCGGTGTGCGGGAGTTCACGCAGCAGGATGGGTCCGAACGAGAGCAAGCGCGACAGCGGCCCGGCAAACGCGACCAGGATGATGCCCAGGGCAGGCTGAACGAGGGCCGCTGACGGCGTCGGTCGAGACAGAAGCCGGATGCCGGTGGCCAGTTCGGCGCCGTAGACAAACACGTTCGGCAGCCACTTCACGAGCGTCCGGGCACCAAGCACCACGAGCCAGGGGTAGAGGGCCGGCGCGCGGCGAAGGGCGGCCTGCGGATCCTCCGGAGCATCCGAAGGCATGCAGATCCTGGCCAGGTCGCCGCGGAAAACCAGCAGGAACAGGATCAGCACGGAGGGCAGCCAGTGGTGCCAGGGCTGCCACATTATCTCTCCCACCCGGTCGCCGCCCAGCCGGAGCGCCCAGATGTAGCCCATTCTGAGGAGGAGGTGCCACAGCACCACGAGCGTGATACCGACCTCCAGGACCAGGGCGCCGCTGTCCCTGGCGGGTGCCTCCTCCGGTGCCGGGTCGTACAGACGCCCTGCAGACCAGCGAGCGAGAGGTCCTCCGATGAACGCCAGCGCCCACGCCAGGAAGCCGGTCACCAGTATCCCCCAGGCGATCCGGCCCAGCCAATCGCCAAGATCCCAGCCCACGTTTTGTGGGTCGGTGACGTAGGGTATCGCGTGGCAGAGCAGGTAGAATAGGCTGAGCAGAACGGCCGCGCTGAGCGCGACCCATCCGCTTGGGGGCGCGCGCAGGACGCGCTTCTCGGACCAGGTCGGGACCTTGCGCGCGGCGCGAGAGGCGAGCCCCGCGGCGAGGAACATACATGCTCCCGCGACTATCAGACCCACCCCGGAGCGCACGAGCCGCCCCATCAGAAACGCCCAGCTGCCCTCATGCACCCCCGCACCGTGAAGCGCCCGGACGTGGAGCAGATACCGAGCGCCCCATCTGAACCACTCCCACATGAACCTGATGCTGAGACTCAGCAGGCCGGCAAACAGCGTCACCAGCGCCGTCGTGGGCAATCCGGCCAGGGAACGTAAGCGAGCCCCCGCCCAGTTGACCAGCCAGGGGGCACCGGCGACAAGTGTAACTGCGAAGATGGCGCCAGCCGGGCTGCCCGCCGCGACATACCAGGAGCCCCAGCATATTGCCGGCACTGTGGCGAAGACTGCGGCGGCCGCGCAGTAGAACCCCAGTATTACGCTGGCAATTGCCATCGTCTCGCCCGGCAGGTCTTCCGCCTCGCCCATTGCCCGCCTGACCAGCCAGGACAGCCGGCCGGCGAAGATGAACAGGGTGGCCGCGATCAGGAGGGCGAGAAGCGGGTAAATCGCCCGGCACCACGCAACGCTCCCTCCAGCGTCCGCGGGCAGCGGACCGGACAAGAGGATTCTGATGCACCGTGTGCCAGAGAGCAGCGCAAGGGCAAAGTAGTATACGCCCGCGATGCGGAAGGCGAGCGTGGCGCGTTCGCTGGCGGTCACCGTTCCTCCTTACTCCAGCCACTGCCGTGCCCGGCGCGGAAGGATGCACAGAGCGTAGCCAATATAGGGGTGGCGCGCAACCGCCGGGTGAGGCGGGTTCAGTCGGAAGGGACGGGCCGTTAGTCGAGCTGGGCGAGGAATTCCTTCGGGGACAGCACCGGCACGGCAGGGCGGCGGGGGAAGTCGCCTACGTTGCGGCTCAGAATGCGGTCCGCCCCGGCGTGTAGGGCACTGGAATACCGGACGGCGTCTTCGAAGTCGGCCATGTCGCTGTCTATGGCCTGGTCGAGGATACGCTCGTCGCAGGCGACAGGGGCGAACGCGTCCCGGACCAGGACCAGCCCCCGCCGGGCCGCCTCGACGCCGCTCCACTTCTCCAGCAGGTAGAAGACGGTGGTGAAGCTGACCGCTGCGACCAGGCCGTCGAGTTGGCCCCGCTCCGACAGCGCCCATATCGAGGCAGAATGCTCATAGAATCGCTCGCGCCTGCCCAGCACGTCCAGCAGGACGTTGGTGTCTATCAGTGCCTTCATTCTTCGAGGCCGTACTTCTCGGTCAGCGCATCCACCAGCAGCTCCTTGTCTGTCTTGCCTTCGGGCAACTGGACAAGGCCGCTGGCCCGCCGCGTAATCGGCCCGATCTCGATGTCCTTGCCCGGCTCGTGGGCCATCGCCCGGACCAGCCGGCTGAACATGGCGCTGACGCTGGTGCCCTGCTCGGCCGCCAGGCGCTTGGCTTCCTTGATGGTTTCCTCATCCATGCTGAGGGTGAGTTTCTTCATCGGGGCATCTCCTTATACGTATAACTCTGGCTTTCTTATACGTATTGACGCCGGTAGTCGCAAGCCGTAAAGACGCGAAATGCCCCGTTCCGTTGACCCGCTGTCCGAATCGGTAGGCGCGGCGTCCTCGCCGCGCGGGGTCCGGCGAGACGCCGGACCTACCAGTGGTTGGCGGCAGCCGGCGCTGTCCGCAAGCCGTACCGCGCGAAATGCCCCGTTCCGTTGACCCTCGGCCGCGTTCCCTTAGGATGGACGGGATGCCGTGCATCAGGAAGGGGAACGCACCATGCAATACGCTGAACTGGGGCAGACGGGACTGAAGGTTTCCAGGCTGGGCTTCGGCTGCATGAGGCTGCCGATGGCCTCAAAGGGCCAGGTGGACCGGGAGAAGGCCATCCCCATGCTGCACCGGGCGATCGAGCTGGGGGTCAACTACTTCGACACGGCCGTGATGTACTGCGGGGGCGACAGCCAGCGCGTCCTCGGCGAGGCCATGGAAGACCGCCGCGACCAGGTCATACTGTCCACCAAGAACCACCACTACGACAAGAGCGACAAGGACACCTGGTGGCAGCACCTGGAGGACAGCCTCCAGCGGATGCGCACCGACTACCTCGACGTCTATAACTTCCACGGGATGAACTAC
>JAWOCH010000445.1:0-24014 GCA_046483865.1 Candidatus Brocadiia bacterium
CCACCTCCCCGCCCTTCTCCTCGGGAATAAACCCGAGCTGCTCCCGGTTGACCGCGAACAGCGCCTCGATGTCCTCCATGACCGTGTCGGACTCGGACTGCTCGTCGAAACGTGCCTCCGACCAGTTCTTCGAGACGTAGTACGCCTCCCGCTTGGTGACCTCCTCCTCGGTGTCAATGGCCTCCTTCGAGAGCGCCATCATGCGCAAAACCTGGGCGAAGGTCTTGACGGTGTTATAGGTCAGGGTGCGCGTGATGCGTCCGGACTTCAGCTTGAAGTATCCCTCGTCGGTGTCGTAGGTGATGTTGCTCAGCGAGCGCCTGGGGAACTTCAGCGAGGGCTTCTTGCCCTTGCCGATGCGCTCCTTGATGTCGCCTGCGCAGGAGAGTATGGCTTCGCGCGCCTTGCCGTTATCGGACATGGTATCGGGCTCCGTTCGTGTGCGCTGTGGGGTGTTGATGCCTCCCTACAAGGATAGTCACGGGGCCGTCCCGAAATCAAGCTTCTGCGGCCTGTCATCTGGTTCTCCGGTGAGACGAGCGGAGCCGTCGGTTCTCGGTCGGCATGGCTTCTCGGAAGATGCGCCATCTCCGGCTTCCCAGTAACGGCCGGGCGGCAGGCCGCACACTAACGGGTAGGTCCGGCGTCCCCGCCGGACCTTGCGCGGCGGGGACGCCGGACCTACCGATTGGAGGGCGAGCAGCGCCGCTTCCGTCTACTCCGCCCTGCTTGACAGAGGCGCAGGCAGGCTGCGATACTCGCTCAGGAACTTAAGGAGTGTACGACTCGTACGGAAGGCGGCGAGGAAGACGGAATGCCGAGCGTAGATGAATACGAAGAGCTGAGTATACGCGCCAATGCTTTAGCGGACCGTGGTCGCATCGAGGAGGCCCGTGGGCTACTGAAGCAAGGACTTGGGCAGGCCCAGGAGGCGGGCGACGAGTCATTTGTCCTGTTCTTCCAGGGCGAACTGGCTTACTGGGAGGGACGCCGCGAGGCGGCGCTTGACCTCGAAACCCAAGCCAGTGGACTGCGACCCGATTGCCCGCTTTTCATGCGCAATATAGGCTCAATACTTGCCAACCTGGGTCGCAGGAACGAAGCCTTTGACTGGTTCCAGCAAGCGTTGGCTGTTCGAGCTGATGACGCAGTTACTCTTGCGCAAGGAGGCGCGAACTTAGTTGACCTGGGACGTTTCCAGCAGGCCGCCGACTGGCTGGAGAGAGCACTGAAGATACAGCCTGAGGATCCCGCTGCTCTCACATCCTACGCCTTTGTGCTGGGCAACATGCAGGAGTTTGCGAAGGCCATGGAGTTCTACGAGAGAGCGCTGGAGGTGGAGCCCGGATACCCAGACGCGGAGCTCTTGAGAGCCGTGACGATTGGCATGATGGGCGACGAGAAGGGCGCAGCAGACAGCTTGGGCGAGTACCTACGAAAACACCCCGACGAGCCGCGAGCTCGGCACTGGCTCATCCGTTTCGTCGGGCGCGATGACGCGCAGGCGATTATCCGGGAAATCGAGGAGGAAGAACTCAGGAGGTGGCAGGAGGCGAGAGAGCGGGAGATCAGGCTGGACGCCTGGCGGAGGCTGTCCGGCCGGGCCAGCCACCGGATCGGCAACCAGATCTTCGCCGCGCGCGGCTCCCTGCGGACGCTGGGCAAGCTGGAAGAACCCGATGCTGCCGAAGCGGTACGGGATCTGGAAGGTTGTCTGGCCAGGGTCCGACGGATCGTGCAGGAGTTCAGTACGTTCAGTACTAATGAACAGCCCCGCCTGCGCAAGGTGGATCCGGGGCAGCTCATCAGGGACATTGCCCGGCGTTATGACAGGCTGGCTCACGACACTGAAGTGACAGCCGAGGCGCCGGAGGACCTGCCCGTCTGCCTGCTGGACGCGGACCAAATGGACCAGGCCGTCGGCGAGCTGTTGGAGAATGCCATTCATTACACACCGGCCGGGGGCAGAATCCGCGTGTCGGCAGAGCCATTGGCACTTGATGTATCGCGCAGACCGTGGGTTCGCATCATCTTAGAGGACATGGGCAAGGGCGTCCCCCGCAGGGATAAGGAGCGCATCTTCGAGGCATTCGTCACAACTAAGCCCGGCGGCAGTGGCCTGGGCCTTGCGATAGTGCGGCAGATCGTTGAGAATCATGGGGGCAGCATCCGCGAGACGGGCGAGCCCGGCAAGGGAGCTAGGTTCGAGATCCGGCTCCCGGCCACACCACCCACGGAGAACGAGCCATGAGAGTCCTGGCCATTGACGACCAGCCGGAGGCGCTCAAACAGATCCGGAAGGCCATCGAAAGTGAGGAAGGCCCTGACGGAGAACCCTACGAGGTCGTAGCCCTTGAAGACCATGCACAGGCATTGAAGCGGCTCGATGAGGAGCACTTCGACGTGGTCGTGACGGACATGGTCATGGGCACCGAGGAGGAAGAGGGCCTGGCGATACTGCGCAAGCTGACCGACAAGTCGCCCGTAACCATCGTGCTGACCGCTTATCCCTCTGTTCGCAACTGCGTCGAGGCCATGCGGGCCGGGGCGTGGGACTACCTGGAGAAGACCCCGCAGGATGGCGGCGACGCCTACGAGAACCTTCTGCGGTCCCTGGAGGCGGCTTGCCGTCAGCGGCTAGAGGATTCTGAGGCCGGCGGGTCGCGAGCCGATGCGAGGTGGGTGCACGAGCATCTGGGCGAGCTGACGGAGCAGTACGCCGGTCAGGTCGTGGCGGTACTGGACGGGAAGGTCGTGGACCACGGCGACGGATACGAGGGGGTGGTCAGTAGAGTGAAGGAGGAATACCCGCTGGCCCGCCCGACGGTCGTCTCGATTCCCGAGACCGACGTGGAGGCGATTGAGTGATCCTGTTCGAGAACGGCTACCAGTTCCGCCTCGCAGCCTGTTGCCCCCCGCCGGGCAAGCGTCTTGTGCCCTATGTCGCTGTAGAGATGGCGGGTCCCTCAGGGGAGTTCGTCACAGTCGTTGGCAAAGTTGACACCGGGGCGTCCCGCACAATGCTCAACGCCGATACGGCGCAGGCACTCGGCATGGCCGACATGACTTCCTCGGCTCGACAAGCGACCGCTGTGACGGCCACCGGACAGTCCTTCCCCTATTATCCGCATAGGGTGCTTGTCAGGATCGGCACGAACCATACTACGCCGATAGATTTCCCGCTACAGGCGGGATTTGCGCATGAGGTCAAGCGCAACCTGTTCGGCATAGATTGGCTGATACATCTGTGCCTGGCCATGGACGCAGAAGCTGTCCATTTCTTGAGAGACTGAGCGGCCAGTCACAGCCCCCCTTTGGCTGCAGGTCAAGGCGTGCTGGCTCAGGCCCGCACCGTGTAATCCGCGTTCCCTTCCCGGCGGACTGGCTTCGTACCCTGCCGCCGCCCTCCTTTGTTGGCCCGGTGGCTTGTGGGGGGCACACTACGGTATCGGTAGGTCCGGCGTCCCTTGGCCTTCGAAGCCTCGGCGAAGTAGGTCCGCCGGACCTTGCGCGGCGGGGACGCCGCGCCTACCGGTTTCAGGAGTGCCGGGCGCCTCCGAAATCAAGCGAGTCGGCCGGCGGCGGGTTGTCGCTCGGCAAGCCGTGGGGTATAAAGGTGCCTTTCGGCGGAAGTGGAGCACATGCGGGAGACGCCCTATGGGCGAGAGCATCATTGACGCGCAAGCGGGCCGGATGAGCCACCGGGAGCGGTTCCGACGCACCATGCACTTCCAGACGGTGGATCGCGTGCCGCACTGGGAGTTCGGTTACCTGCCGGAGACCATCGAGCGCTGGCACGCCGAGGGCATGCCGGAGCGCTACGACGACATACCCTCGGTCGAGGCATGGTTCGGCGTGGACCCCAGCCGGCGCGTGCCGTTCCAGGACGGGCTCATCCCGCCGTTCGAGGGCGAGTGGGAAGTGCTGGAGGAGCGGGAGGACCGGCGCGTCGTCCGCCAGCCGGACGGAGCCGTCCTCGAGGAGAAGACCAGCGGCGTCAAGACCATCCCTCACTACATCAAGTTTCCCATCGAGGGGCGGGAGGACTGGGAGCGGTTCAAGGAACGGCTCGACCCGGACGATCCGCGCCGGTTCGAGACCGACTACGCGGCGCTCGGCCGGGAGCTGCTGCGGGCGGACGTGCCCGTCGGAATCGGTATCGGCAGCTACTTCGGCATCCCCCGCAACTGGATCGGGTTCGAGGGCATCTCGGTGATGCTCTACGACGACCGGGAGCTGGTCGAGGAGATCGTCGAGACGCTCACGCAGATCTACTACCGCCAGATCGAGGCGGCGTGCCGGCACATCGAGGTTGACTTCGCGGCGGGTTGGGAGGACATCTGCTTCCGGAGCGGGCCGATGCTGAGCCCGCAGATGTTCCGCGAGATCGTCGGCCCCCGGCTCAAGCGCGTCTGCGACCTGCTGCGCGAGCACGGCTGCACGGTGATCTGGACCGACTGCGACGGCGACGTGACGCCCCTGGTGCCGGTGTGGCTGGAGTGCGGGCTGAACTGCATGTTCCCCCTGGAGGTGCATCCCGGCAGCGATCCGGTCAAGTTCCGCCAGATGTGGGGACACGACATCCTGCTGCGCGGCGGCATCAACAAGCACCTGCTCGCCGAGGGCCGCCAAGCGATACTGGACGAGCTGAAGCGCGTCGAGCCGATCGTTGAGGACGGCGGATTCATCCCCCACGGCGACCATCGCATCCCCGAGACCGTCTCGCTGGAGAACTATCGTTACTACACGCGCAACAAGCTGGCGATGCTCGGCTGGCGGGACGACGAGATAGCACAGGTGGAGGGGCTGCAGTAGAGCCATGCCGGCGCTTGCTCGAGGTTGGCTCACTGCCTCAGGGCCCTGAGCGAGGTCAAAGGGCGGTGGCAAGCCACCGCACTCCAGAAACCGCTGCTTCGCTGTTGCGTCCACAGCTACAGACCGCGCCGTTGAGACTCCACTGGAACGGGTCTGAGACAACAGATGGCACAGCGGTCTCACAAAGTCATCATCGAGTGCCCGGACTGCGGACAGCGGGTACGGGTCCCGCTGCTGCCCGGCAAGCGGCTGATGGTCAAGTGCCCTCGCGGCTGCCCCGATTTCGCCTTCGAGGCGCCGCCTCAGGCGATGGAGGACGGCGGTGACGCGGTTCTCCGGGTCCTCTCCCTGCAGTCGGGCAGCAACGGCAACTGCATCTACGTCGAGGGCGGCGGTGCGCGGCTGCTGTTCGACGCGGGCGTGAGCTGCAGAGTGGTCCGCCGGCGGCTGAAAGCCCACGGGCGCGACCTGCCGGGGGTGGACGCCGTGCTCGTCTCCCACGACCACAGCGACCACACCCTCTGCGCCGGCGCCCTGCACCGGATGCACGGCTTGCGGCTCTACATGACGGAGGACGCCTATCGCAGCGCCGCGCAGAGGATCGGCGACGTGGAGAGCATCGAGTGCTTCCGGCCCGGCGCGCGGCTGCGCTTCGGCGGGCTCACGGTGGAGACCTTCCCGACGCCGCACGACGGGGCGGGCTGTGTGGCCTTCGCGATCGAGTGCGACGGCCGCCGCGTGGGCATCCTGACCGACCTGGGGCATGTGTTCCCCGGCCTGCCGGAGGTGGTCTCGTCGCTGGACGCCGCCGTGCTGGAGAGCAACTACGATCCCGACATGCTCGAACGGGGCCGGTATCCGCGCTTCCTCAAGGAGCGCATCAAAGGCCCCGGCGGGCACCTGTCGAACGTCGAGGCGGCGGAGCTGCTGGGCGAGCGTGCGGGGGAGAGGCTGAAGTGGGCCTGCCTGGCGCACCTGTCAGCCGACAACAACACGCCGGAACGGGCCGTGCAGACCCACCGCGCCATCTGGGCTGACGGGCGGATGCTGCGCGTGGCCGGCCGGCACAGCGCCAGCGGCCTGCTGGCGGTCTGACGGGGGGACAAAGGGGAACTGGAGGGACGCACTCTGTCGCGTCCGCTTTCCTGCGGACCGGACGGCGGCGGCCACGCAGAAGCGTGGCCCTCCAGGGCACATACGTCCCCCGCGACGCATGTTGGAGGGACGCACTCTGTCGCGTCCGTTGCGGCCGCCGCCACGTGTTGCCTCAGACGCCCTTCCGCGCGTTGAGCATCTGCACGAACGCCTCCAGGCGGGTGCGGAGCTGCCCCTCCAGCGGCTCGGGCTGGTCGGCCTCCAGGGTCAGCACCGGCAGGTCGAGTTCGTCGCGCAGGATGCGGTCCTCGATGCGCCGGTGGCAGAAGCTCTGCACGTAGTGGATCAGCCCGTCCAGGCGGCGTCGCCGGCACTCTGTGCGTATGTCCTCGATGCGCCCGAACACGCCGTAGGGATACGTGTAGCGGGTGTACTGCTCGGCCAGCGTTTGCGCGTCGCGGGGCATGGCGAACTGGCGGGGCGTCTCGTTGAAGACCACCAGCGCCCCGAGCGCTTCCAGGAAGTCGAATAGCTCCGGCACAATGGGCGGTATGCCGCAGACGCCCAGGCGCAGATCGTGGGCGATGGGCTCGCGGCTTCGGGCCGCCCGGATGAACTCCTTCGCCTCGGCCAGGTAGCTCTCCGGGTCTGTGCAGAAGTCGCTGGTGCTGACCAGCCACAGGTGGTTCTCCAGCCCGTGGACGCGCGCCTGCTGCCAGGTGAGCCGGTCCACCTCCGCCGCCGCCTCCCGCGCGGGGCCGAGCCGCCGGCGCCACCGCTCGGCGGCGTCTGCGTCCGTGCCCAGCTCGGCGGCCAACCCCTCGATGGCCGACTGCATGGCCTGCGCGTCCGGGCGAGTGGGATAGTCGAAGCGGAGAGTCGTAACGCCTTCGTGCTGGAGGACTTCCAGCAGGGCCTCCGCGTTGCTGCAGTCTCCGCGACTCACGCCCAGCACGCGCCCGATGCCGTGTGCCCTGACGGCGCCGTAGATGCCCTTCGTCCAGCAGCAGCAGGTGCGTGGGAAGCCGTGCCGTTCGGCCTCTGCGGCCAGAGCCAGCGGGTCGGGCGAGGCGATGAAGAGGTTGTTCAGGTCCACCGGAGTCAGCCCGGCGGCGAAGATCACCTCCACCGGCACAGTGGTAGTCAGGCCGACGACTGTGTCGCCGGGCAGGGCATCAGTCAGCACAGGCGGAAGAACACGATCCATGACACAGACCATATGGGAACAGGGATGGACAGGGCAGACAGGATAACAGACGGCCCGCACGGACGCGAGCCGGTCAAACACGCAGCCGGCGCCGCTCCAGCTGAGCTTCGGGAAACCGCGGATGAACGCAGATAAACGCAGATTACAGATATACAGAAGCCGCTGTTGTCGTTCCGTTTGCCTCCGGTTACTCGTCGTTCATGTCGCGCGCAGGAAGGCGCGCGCAGGGGCGCCGTCGCCTCCCCCTATCTTCAGCGGCGCGCAGAACAGCTCGTAGTCCCCCGGCGGCACGTCGGCCAGGTCCAGCCCCTCAACGACGACCACCCCGGCCTCCATCAGGGCCAGGTGGGCAGGATGGGTTCCGCTGTGCAGTCGGTCCACCGACAGGTAGTCCACGCCGACAAGCGTGAGCCCCAGCCCGGCCAGGAACTCCGCCCCCTCGCCGGTCAGGTAGATGAACTCCGGATCAAACTCCGCCTCGCCCCGCAGTCTGCCCGAGTTGGCGGTCTTCAGCAGCGCCCGCTCGACGCCGTCCCAATCGCATTCCTCCAGCTCGGCGCGCTCGATACATGTGCGGTTGCGGATCTCCACAACTCGGGCCGGGCCGATCAGCGTGGCGGGCGGTATCTGGTCCACCCTCTGCTCTCCGACGCCCATGTGCCACGGCGCGTCCAGGTGAGTCCCGGTGTGCGCGCCCATGTGCAACACGGAGTTGTTCGCAGAGTCGCCCCACTCGATGCTGGAGACGAGGTCCCGGCGATAGCCCTCGTCGCCGGGGTAGATGGGCATGCCGTCACGCAGCGTCACACTGACGTCGTAGATCCTCATGGCCTTCCCCCGATGGGTTCACCTGCCCATCTTAAGCGCCGGGCCGTCGGTTGCCAAACCGGGCGGCGGCCGGTCAGCGACGCACCAGCACGCGGTAGCTGTAGGTGACCTCACGCTTCTGGCCGGGCGCCAGCTCCAGCGTCCAGGTCAGCACGTGGGAGGGGTTCATCCGGCGCAGCCGGCGGGCAGTGGTCTCGATCTCTGCGTCGGGGTCAGTGGACGTGACCTCGCCGGACAGCTCCTTGGTGATCTCCAGCGTCACGGCCTGATCCTTGAAGTTGTGCAGGGCCAGCCGTCCGCGCACCGTCACGCGATCGTAGCTGTAGCCGTAGTAGCGCGCCGCGTTGCGCTCGCGCTCGACCTCCCGCTCCGCCTGTTCGGCCTTGACGGCGACGGCCTGCGTGATGCGCAGCGTTGCCTCGCCGCCCGGCGGGGTGTAGCCCAGGATGTCCTGGCCGAGTATCTGGTCTTGCTGCACGGTCTGCGCGGGTGCGGTCGTCCACGGGACGGCGGTCGTGTTCTCCAGCCGCAGCGCGTGCCAGACGACCTGGGCACCTTCCTCCGGCCGCTCGTTTCTGCGCCGGTTGCCCTCGTCCGCGTAGTCGGGGATGCGCCACTGGTAGATGTGCTTGCAGGGCACCGCCTCGGTGAACAGCGGGTAATAGCCCACCTCCCCGCGCTTCAGATGCACGTTCTCCACCGGATAGAGGAACAGGTCCTCGGCGGCTTCGCCGTGCTCGGCTGCCGAATACTCCGGCTGGGCTCGACGGGCGGCCTCCCGGTAGTAGGCCACGTTCTGCGTCACAACCGATGCCAGTCGCTCGCGCGCCGACTCCCCCTCCCGCAATGCCAGCAGGAACTGCGCCAGGCTCTGCTCCATGGCCAGCGGACTCAGCACGTCGCCGAACTTCAGGTGGGGGAAGCCCGTCACCAGGGCCACCTCGACGCCGTCCAGATCGGCCGTCTCGTTCACTATCATTGCCTTGGCGGCGATGCGCGCCCGGCCTGGTTCGGAGATGTCCACCATGTAGCTGGGCGCCCACGTGATGCCCTTCGCCAGATAGCTGACGGTCAGCTCTTCGCCCGGAGCGGGCTCATCGAGGTGTCCCACCAGGCGCACAGCCTCCCGCCGCAGGCCGACCTCCAGTGCCGGCTTCCCGTCGGGGAACTCGACACGCTGCACCGCGTGGGGGTCCACCGCCAGCGTGCCGTCGGCGGTCTCCAGCACGAGGAGACGCGCCGCCTCGGTGCGGCCGGTCACGGGTCGGGAGGCGACGGCGGAAAGCATCGCACGGCGCTCAGGCTCCGGTTCCTCCCGCGGCTCAGCCATGTAGAGCAACCTGCCCTCCACGTAGTCGTCACCGGCGGCGGAGAAACACAGCCGCACCTTCCTGTCCGGGTTGGCGCGCAGCAGTTCGAGCACGCTCACGGCGGGCGCGCTTTCGCGGAACTCGGCCCGGCGTGCCACCAAGTCGCGCAGCTTCACCTGCTGCGAGTGGCTGACCCAGAACGTCCCGTGCGCCGGCGGGGCCAGGGGACCTATGGCCACCTCGCTACGCCCGTCGCCCGGGAGGGGCACACGCGTCAGGAAGTAGCCGAGCCCGTTCTTGAAGAGAGCCACACGTTCGATCTCCGGCTCGACAACCTGTGTCTCCAGCGCATCGGCCGGGATGCCGAGTGACGGAGCGAGGACAAGACCTGCGGCGAAGACGTACAGGATACGCCTGGTGAGCCATCTCATGCACGGCCCCTTTCTCAGGAGGATGACGGGCGGACGAGCCGCTTCTGGATGGATTAGACGCGGGGCGCTGGCCGATGTTCACGCCCGCTCGCTCAGACGCTGCCTTCCAGGAAGTCGGCCACGAAGTGCACGTCGAAGTCCCCGCCGACGTAGCCGCCGTGCTGGATCAGGTCGCGGTAGAACGGAATGGTGGTGTGGATGCCCTCGATGGTGAACTCGTGGAGCGCCCGTCGCAGGCAGGCCAGGGCCTGCTCGCGGTCCGGCTGGTGGACTATCAGCTTGGCGACCATCGAGTCGTAGTAGGGCTTGACCTCGTATCCCCCGTAGGCGTGCGTGTCCACGCGTACGCCCGGGCCGCCGGGAGGGATGAACTCGCTGATGGTGCCGGGGGAGGTGCGGAAGTCATCGGAGGGGTTCTCAGCGTTGATACGGCACTCGATCGAGCACCCTTCGGACTCGATGCGCTTCTGCTGCAGGCCCAGCTTCTCCCCGGCGGCCACGCGCAATTGCTCCTTGACCAGGTCCACTCCGGTGACCTGCTCCGTGACGGGATGTTCCACCTGGAGGCGGGCGTTCATCTCGATGAAGTAGAAGTCCCCGTCCCGGTCCACCAGGAACTCGATCGTGCCGGCGTTGGAGTAGCCGACTGCGCGGGCGATCTTCACGGCGGCACGGGTGATCTTGTCACGCATGTCGTCATCAATGCCCGGGCTCGGCGTCTCCTCGATCAGCTTCTGAAAGCGGCGCTGGATGGAGCAGTCCCGCTCGCCCATGTGCACCACGTTGCCGTGCTGGTCGGCCATGATCTGCACCTCGACGTGGCGGGCGTGCTCGAGGACCTTCTCCAGGTAGACGGCGGGGTTCTTGAACGCGGCGTCGGCCTCGCTGCGGGCCAGGGCCAGCATGTTCTTCAGGCTGATATCGTTGTGGGCGATGCGCATGCCGCGGCCGCCTCCGCCGGCCGCAGCCTTCACCATGACGGGATAGCCGATCTGGTGGGCCAGCTCCAGGCCGTGCTCGTCGTCGTCCAGGGGGCCTTCGCTGCCCGGGATGATGGGCACCTTGGCGTCCTGGGCTATCCTTCGGGCCTGGACCTTGTTGCCCATCTTGCGCATCACGTCGGAGCGCGGGCCGATAAAGACGATGTTGGACTCCTCGCAAATCTCGGCGAAGTTGTCCTCCTCGGCCAGGAAGCCGTATCCGGGGTGGATGGCGTCCACGTTGGTGATCTCGGCGGCGCTGATGATGCGCGGTATGTTCAGGTAGCTCTCGGCAGGCGCCGCATCGCCGATGCAGATGCTCTCGTCGGCCAGCTCCAGGTAGCGGCTGCCGGCGTCGGCGCGGCTGAACACGATCACCGTCTCGATGCCCATCTCGCGGCAGGCGCGCAGCACGCGCAGGGCAATCTCCCCCCGGTTTGCGATGAGCACTCGGCTGAACATGCTAAGCTCGATCGAAAGGGAAAGCGCCGGCCAGACTCACGCCTCGGCCGGCTCCACCAGGAACAAGACCTGGCCGTACTCCACCGGCTCTGTGTCCTGGACGAGTATCTCCACGATGGTGCCCTCCACCTCCGCTTTGATCTCGTTCATGACCTTCATCGCCTCGATGATGCAGACCACGTCCTCCGCGTCCACCTCCGAGCCGATGCTCACGTAGGACTCAGCGCCCGGGTTCGGTGCGCGGTAGAAGGTGCCTACCATGGGAGACGTGATCTCGATCAGGCTCTCTTCGCGGGCGGGCGGGGCGGGTTCAGCCTGGGGCTCGGCCGGCGACTGGAGGGCGGGATGATAGCCCGGCGGGTTCTGGAGCTGCGACGGGTTCATCACGCCGGCCGGGAATGCCACCGGCGCCTTGGTGCGGCATATCTTCACCCGCAGGTCCGGCTCCTCGACCTCGAGTTCCGCCAGGTCGTGGTCCGCCATTATCTTGATCAGCTCCCGGATCCTCTCGACCGGTTCCATGGGGTGGCACCCCTTGATTTCAGTCGTTGTCGGCGGCTCCCGCGCCCGCCGCCCGGGCTGCCTCTACGGGCCGGCGCGGCAGGTCGCTCAACACCTCGTGCCCGTCCCGGGTTATAAGGACCATCTCCTCGATGCGCACGCCGGTGCGGCCCGGCAGATAGATGCCCGGCTCGACCGTCACCACCATGCCCGGCAGCAGCACCGTGTCGCTGCCGGGTCCGAGCCGAGGGTCCTCATGCACTGCGAGGCCGACTCCGTGCCCCATGCCGTGGCCGAAGCGGTGTCCGTAGCCCGCTCTGGCGACCACAGCCCGGCCGGCCGCGTCGGCCTCTGCACACGTTCTACCCGGTCTGAGTTGCCCGAATACGGCCTCCTGGGCCTCCAGGACGACCTCAGCAAGGTCTTCTGCCGCTTTCGGGATTCTATCTACGCACACCATGCGTGTCAAGTCGCAGCAGTAGCCGTCCAGCCGCGCGCCCCAGTCCACCAGCAGCATACCGCCGGGGCGCAGCTCTGCTCCGCCGGTGACTGCGTGAGGCACGCTGGCCCGTTCGTCCGCCGCGCAGATGATGTCGAACGACGCCTTCTCCGCCCCCCGCAGGCGCATCTCATACTCCAGCAGCGCCGCCAGGTCCCGCTCAGTGCGCCCGGGGCGCACCTCCGGGAGAACGGCCTGGAACGCCTCCTGCGCCGCCGTCAGGGCGCGCCGGACGGCGGCCACCTCGTCGGGATCCTTGCGCCGGCGCATCGCCTCCACGATGCCCTTCCGCCCCGCCATCAGGTCCAGCGACGGGGCGGCGTCCTTCAGCGCCATGTAGCCCGCGTAGGGCAGGTTCTTCGCCGCGAATGCCAGCCGGTCCACTCCCAGCGAGCCACACAGGGCCGCCACGGTCGGCGCCATGCGTCGGTGGCGGCTGACCACTTCGTCCGCCGCCGCCGACCGCTCGGCTTCCTCCACGTAACGGGAATCGGTGATCAGCACAGAGCGCTCGGGCGTGACCAGCAGCGTGGCGTCCTCGCCGTTGAACCCGCTCAGGTAGCGCACGTTCAGCTCGTTCACCACCCAGTAACTGCCCAGCCCCAGGCGGTCGAGCCGGCGGCGCAGCTCCGCTGTACGCTCTTGATGTCTCGGCATGCCTGTCGGTCCCCTTCGGGAGGAAGCATTATACCGGGGGCCGGTCGGTTATTGACAGGGCGGCCCGGCACGCCTAACATCAGCGGACGGCGGGAATGCGTGAGCGGACCCGCCGTGGTGAATCGGACCTGACCCTACCGGAGTCGCGCGTGCCCCGCTTCCGTCTGCAGCGCGTTGTGTGGATTGCCCTGCCGGTCATCGCGTTCCTGGCCGTCCTGGCGCTGCTGTGGCCACGGCCGGTGCCGCCGCCACCGGCCCCGAGCCCCGAGCAACCGGCGCCTGCCGGTGAGCCGGCGGATGGCGAAGCCTCTTCCGGGCAAGAGGCCTGGCTGCCGGACGCCTGGTACTCGGACAACATGCAGCCGCCGAACGCACCCCGGTTCTTCCCCTCAGAGCAGCCGTCGGGGCTGACGCGATGCCGCTACCAGCTCGACTACGTCTCGCGCGACTGCCTGCTGTTCACGGAGACCGGCGCCGTTGAGCGGCAGGTTACCCCGGCCGACGGCCAGCGCCTGGTGTTCGCCGTCGGCGCAGACTACGAGACGGAGGCATACCGGTGGGACTCGGTCGAGTTCCGCCTGATCGCCCGCCCGGAGGAGGGCCCCGAGCAGTTGCTGTGGCGCAGCGCGTGGCTGCAGGATTTCCCCCGCCACAGCGGCTGGACGCCGGTGTCGGCAGACCTCAGTGACTATGCCGGACAGTCTGTGCAACTGGTGTTCCAGGTGGACATCCAGGTGGAGGGGCATCCGGGGCGGCCTCACCCTATGTTCCTCGTATCTGAGCCCCGCCTGACGGCCGCCGAGCCGCCCGGGCGGCCCAACATCATCCTGTGGTCAATCGAGACCACGCGGCGTGACCACCTCAGCCTCTACGGCTACGAGCGACCGACCACGCCGTTCCTGGAGGATCTGGCCCGGGAGGCCATCGTCTTCGAGCGCGCCTACGCGCAGTGCTCCTGCACGAAGCCTTCGGTCTCCAGCATCCTCACCGGGCTCTACCCCTGCCAGCACGGTGCGGGCCCCACTCTGAAGCGGCTGCCCGACCCCCTGGTGACCGTTGCTGAGATGCTGCGCGAGCACGGATACATGACCGGCGCGATCACCACGATGTATCACATCCAGCCCCGCTTCAACTTCGGCCAGGGGTTCGACCAACACAACCACACCGGCCCAGTCTGTGGGGATGCGCTGAACCAGACCATTCTGCGCTATCTGGACGTGGAGGCGGTCCGTCCCTTCTTCCTGTTCGTTCACAGCGCGGACCCCCACGGCCCGTACCACGCCCCCGGCCATTTCAAGGAGTTCTTCCGCACCGACTACGAGGGGCGGCTGCGGAGGATAAGGGAGCTGAACCCGGCCGACATGCGCAGGGGGAAGCTGCCGATCAGAACGCCCCAGGAGGCCGAGTACGTCGTTGCCCGCTACGACAGCGGGCTGCGCTATGCGGACAGTTGCCTGCGGCGGTTCGTGCAGGGGCTGAAGCGCCGTGACCTGTGGCAGGACACGCTGCTGATCATCACCGCCGACCACGGGGAGGAATTCCTGGAGCACGGAAGCTGGGACCACAGCAAGAACCTGTTCGTGGAGAAGCTGATGATCCCGCTGATCGTGAAACTGCCCGGCGGGCGCCTCGGCGGCCGGCGAGTCGGGGGCCTTGTGAGTCACGTTGATCTGGCGCCCACGATACTGGGCGCCGTTGACGTTGATGCGCCGTCCGACTGGCCGGGCATTGACTTCCTGTCCGGCGTCTACGCGCAGGGCAGGAGCCCGCGCAGGCGGCACTACGCGGAGTACCTCCCCGGCAGGGGCGTGGTTCCCGAGCGGCATTACAGCCTGATCACGGACCGCCATCAGTATATCGGAGTCTACAGCGGCGTTCCCGGCACACTCCAGGAGCAGCACCTGTACGACCTGGTGACCGATCCGCTGGCGCAGGAGGACCTGGCGGACGACGGCAGTGAGGTCCTGGCCGAATACTCAGCCCACATCCGGCGGCGCTCCGGCCATCGGGGCTACACGCTGGTCGCCAACGGTGGGAGTGCGCCGCGCACCTGCAACGGAACCGTCCGCACCGACGGACGATTCGAAGCCGTCGAGGAAGAGCATATCGAGCAGGACGATGAGGTTGTCCTGTCGGAGAACGGCAAGGTCCTGAGCTTCCGGCTGACGGTGGCCGGCGACGACGATGTGCTGCGCTTCTGGGCTGACCCGCCCGACAGCGCCGTGACGGTAGCCCTTGATCCGGGGTCTGCCGAAGGCTGGGGGCTGCGCATCGGCGCGAACTCCGAGCCGGTCCGGCTGCCCTACACGGCTCCGGGGCACAGGAGCGCACTGGACGTGGACTTCGGCGATGCGGTGGGCTACGCCGTCGGCGCGGACACCGGACTGATCATGTGGCGCCAGGGCGTCTATGGCCGGCACGAGGCCGAGGAGGTCATCCCCGACCGGGAGACACTCCGAGGGCTGAGGGACCTGGGCTATCTGTGACCTCTGCGCGGTCTTGACCTGCAAGAAAGGCTGGAGGGATCGGTAGATGCCTCTGTCGCGACGCGACCTGATTAAGCTTGGGGTTGCCGGGACAGCCGGGCTGCTTCTGGACCGGCTGCCGAGGGCGGAAGGGATACAGCGCCACGCCCCGGATGCTCCGAACGTGCTGGTCATCCTGTCCGATGATCAGGGGTATGCCCAACTGGGCTGCTACAGCGATTCGTACACCCCGGAAACGCTGGCCCTCAGTCGAACGTGGCTGCATTCCTTTGTGGAGCGATGCTGCGCGGCCGCGCGGCGCGCCACGCCCCACATGGACGGCCTGGCTCGGGAGGGCGTGCGACTGCTGGACGCCCACACCGCCCCCACCTGTGCGCCGTCGCGGGCATGCCTGCTCACCGGCAGATACCCGCATCGGTTCGGCGTCTACACCAATCTGGACGTGAACCGCGCGGGCGTGCCGAAGGAGGTGCTCTTCCTGCCGGAGCTCCTCCAGAGCGCGGGGTATCGAACGGCAGCCATGGGCAAGTGGCATCTCGGCAGCGGACAAGGCCAGCACCCGCTCGATCGCGGGTTCGACACGTTCTTCGGGTTCGACTCGCCGGGGACCGACAAGTGGGACTCCGACGAGCTGTTCCAGGATCGCAGACGGTGTAAGCCCACCGGTTTCCTGATCGAGGAGATTACCCGTCGCGCAGTCGGTTTCATGCGCGACAGCGCCCGCCGGGACGACCGTTTCTTTCTCTACGTATCCTACAACGCGCCCCACGCTCCGCGTCCCGCCCCCCCGCCGCTCTACGAGCTGCCTTTTGCTGATCTGCCGCTGGAAGCGCGACGCTTCTACGCGTACGTCCGGGCGGTTGACGTGGGAGTCGGACGGTTGCTGCATGTGCTGGATGAGCTGGACGTGGCTGAAGACACGCTGGTCATCTACGCCAGCGACAACGGAGCGTGGGTGGGCGGCTTGCCGCCGCGGAATGGAAGGTACCGGGGCGGCAAGCGTACTCTGTGGGAAGGCGGGCAGCGCATACCCATGATCGTTCGGTGGCCGGGGCACGTCCCGGCGGGGCGGGACTGCCGGGAACTGGTGCACTTCATGGACGTGCTTCCCACTGCGCTGGCGGCTGCTGGACTGCGGGTGCCCGACCGTCTGTCACTCGACGGCGCAAACGTGCTGCCGATCTGGTCGGATCCCACCTCTTCATTACCGGAGCCACGCACGCTGTTCTGGGCCTGCCCGCACCGGCGCCACGGCGCGGCCTGGCATAATCAGTGGCGTAAGTGGCGCGAGACCGAAGGACGCCGCAGATGGGATTACGCCTTCCTGCCGGCGGGCTGGATGGCTCGGCGAGGAAGATGGAAGCTGGTGAACCCCGGGACGCAGCAGGTGGAACTCTACAATCTGGAACGCGACCCCGGGGAGAGAGCTGGTGTCGCCGCCCGGCATCCCGACGTGGTGGGCCAATTGAGCGACGCCTACCGGGACTGGATTCGCCAGATGCCTCGGCCGTTGCACTGGGATGAGGGCCGGTGGAGAGAGCTTCGGGCATATCCCTGACAACGGGGCACCGGAACGTGTTCGGGTGCCGTCCTGCGTAACTCGCAGCCGGCCTTTGAGCGCCCTGTGGCCGGGCCCTGCCGTTTGACAGGTGTCCCGGGACGGCGTAGCATCAACGGATGCCGTTCAGCTTGTCTTCGACTGCGACCGAAAGGAACGCTTTGCGTTTCTCGAGCCCCCGGAAGATCGTCGCTCCCTTCCTGCTGGTGAGTGTGCTGCTGCTGACTTCGGCGCGTACGGCGCACGCGTATATTGATCCGGGCACGGGCAGCGCTGCATTCAGCGCATTAGCCCCGGTGCTGGCCATGATCGGCGTGGTGATCGCTGCAGCACTCGGATTCGCGCGGCAGTACGTATTTCTGGCATTCGCGGTCGTGTGGCGGCACCGGCTGGTGGCTCTGCTGGTCGTCGCGCTGGTCGCGGCGGCCGGTGCAGCCCTCTGGTTCGGGCTGGCCGGCGGAGGCGCGGGGGCCTGAGGCGGCGGCACGACCGGAGGACCCCAATCTATGGCACTCTCACGGCGCGACCTGCTGAAGGGAGCCGGCATTGCTGCCGGCGCAGCAGCGGCGGGTTACTTCGCCTTCCAAGCCTGGAACGGCTCGTCCGCCCCCACAACGAAAGCGAGATCCCCACGCATGAAGCGCTTCGACAAGGTCATCGTGCTGGGCATTGACGGGCTGGACCCCGACATCCTCGGGATGCTGAGCGAAGAGGGCGCCGTCCCCAACTTCGACGCGCTCCGAGCGGCCGGCTGCGCGGGCGCGCTGGGGACGGTCTTCCCCGCGCAGAGCCCCGTCGTGTGGACCACCCTGGCCACGGGTACCAACCCGGCGAAGCACGGCGTTTTCGA
Source organism: Candidatus Brocadiia bacterium (assembly GCA_046483865.1). GTDB lineage: Bacteria > Planctomycetota > Brocadiia > SM23-32 > SM23-32 > JAWOCH01. The sequence goes on from JAWOCH010000445.1 coordinate 17,680, forward strand.
CTTCATCCATCGCGACCCGAAACGGCCACTGCCCTACCTGTCCATCTCCCGCCAGGAGGGCGGCGGCCTGCTCCGCTCGGCCAGCTACGTGAAGCCGCGCCAGAACGACGCTTTCTGGGACGTGCTCGGGCGACAGGGCGTGCCTGTCAGCGTGATCCGCTGGCCGGTGACCTTCCCGGCCGAGGAGATCAACGGCCGCATGCTCAGCGGGCTCGGCGTGCCGGGCATCCGGGGGACCCTGGGGCACTACACCCTCTACACAAACGACCCAGCCTCCGCGCCCGACGTGCCGCCGGACCGGCTGATGGAACTCTCTGTCTCGGACGGACGCGCCGAGACAGTCGTCGAGGGCCCCCGCGTACGCGGGCTGCGCGGTGTCTCGGCGGCCACCATCCCGCTGAAGCTGTCCTGGACGGACGACGGCGGAGTGGACCTGCAGGCCGGCCAGGTGTCCGCCCACCTGGCGCCGGGCCAGTGGAGCGACTGGAGTGCGATGGAGTTCTCCGCCGGCGCGCTCAAGACCGTCCGAGGCATCGCCAGGTTCTACCTGGTCAGCCGTGAGCCGATCCTCAAGCTCTATATGACTCCACTGGAGCCCGATCCGCGCGACCCGGCTTTCAACATAGCCAGCCCCGACGGCTACGCGGCCGAGCTGGCCGAGGCGATCGGCCCCTACCACACGCTGGGCATGCCGGAGGACACCAAGGCGCTGAACGAAGGCGCGATGAGCGAGGAGATGTTCGTCGAGCAGTGCAACGAGGTGACCGAGGAGCGCTTCGCCCAGTTCTGGCACGAGTTCGAGCGCTTCGACGAGGGCGTGCTGGCGTTCGTCTTCGACACCTCGGACCGCATCCAGCACATGTTCTGGCGCGAGAACGGGATGGATGACGACCTGCGCGTGGCCCGGCTCAGCCCGCGCATCCGCGAGCACTACCTGCTGATGGACAAATTCGTCGGCCGGCTGCTGGAGGCGATGGACGGTGAGACCGGCCTGGTGCTGGTCAGCGACCACGGCTTCGCCAGCTTCGACACCTGCTTCGACCTGAACGCCTGGCTCGTCGAAGAGGGCTTCATGACGCTGACCGACGATCCCGCCGGCATGGACGAGGAGGAGACGGCGCTCTACAGGCTGGTGGACTGGTCGAAGACGGTGGCCTACGGGTGCGGCTTCTCCAGCCTGTACGTGAACCTGAAGGGCCGCGAGGGCAACGGGGTGGTCGAGCCCTCGGAGGCGCCCGACGTGGTGAAGCGGCTGGCCGAGCGGGCGGCCGCCTACGAGACCCCCTCCGGCCAGGCGATCGTGGAGTTGACGACTCGCGACGACCTCTACGAAGGCCCACTGATGGACCAGGCGCCGGACATGGTGCTGAGCACAGCGCCCGGCTACCGCATGGGCTGGCAGACGGCCGTCGGCGGCGTGGCCCCCGACGTGCTCAGCCCGAACGAGAAGCATTGGTCCGGCGATCACATAGTGCGTCCCGCCAGCGTGCCCGGCACCATCATGTCCAACGTCCCTCTGGCGCTGAACGGCGCGAGCGCGCACGATCTGGCGCCGACGGTGCTGGCCATGCTCGGTCTGCCCGCTCCGGCTGAGTGCGACGGCGCCTCCCTGCTGCGCGACGGCCGGGCCTGAGCCGGCCGCTGCGGGCTCCTGCTTCTCTGATCGGTGTCCCATCCATGCTGCATCCGGACGATGACGCCTACCGGGCGGCGCTGGAGGTGGTGAGACGCCTGCGCGAGGCGGGCCACCGGGCGCTGCTTGCGGGCGGCTGCGTGCGCGACATACTGCTGGGGCGCACGCCCAAGGACTACGACATAGCCACCGATGCGACCCCCGCCGAGGTCCAGGCGCTGTTCGCAAGAACCGTCTCGGTGGGGCAGCAGTTCGGCGTCTGCCGCGTCGCGCTCGGAGGCGAGTGGTTCGAGGTGGCAACCTTCCGCAGCGAGAGCGGCTATTCCGACGGGCGCCACCCGGACGAGGTCGAGTTCTGCGAACCGGAGCAGGACGCCCGTCGGCGCGACTTCACCATCAACGCGCTCTTCTACGACCCCTCCCCGGACGAAGTGCTCGATTACGTCGGCGGCCGCGAGGATCTCGACAGCGAGATCGTGCGCGCCGTGGGCGATGCGGAGTCGCGGTTCCGGGAGGACCACCTGCGGCTGATCCGCGCGGTTCGTTTCGCGGCCCGGTTCGGGTTCCGCATCGAGGAGCAGACACGCCACGCAGCCCGCGAACTGGCCCACCTGGTGGTGGAGGTCAGCCCCGAGCGCCTGCAGGAGGAACTGCGCCTGATACTGACCGGCGAGCGCCCTGCCGACGCACTGCGCCTGATGGACAAACTCGAGATGCTGAGGCACATCTTCCCGGAGGTCGAGGCGACAAAGGGCTGCGAGCAGCCGGAGAATTACCATCCCGAGGGCGACGTCTACGTGCACACCATCCTGACGGTGGAGAAGCTGGGGCCCAACCCGGACTTCGAGCTTGCCATGGCGGCCCTGCTGCACGATGTCGGCAAGCCGCCGGCCAGCCGCCGGGCCGGCCCGAAGTGCTTTCCCGAGCACTGCCGCATCGGCGCCCGCATGGCGCGGGAGGTCTGCCGCCGGCTGCGCCTGTCGAACCAGGAGACGGGCCGCATCTGCTGGCTGGTCGAGAGGCACCTGTACTTCAAGGACGCGCAGAACATGCGCGAGAGCACGCTGAAGCGCCTGTTCGCCGAGCCGGGGTTCGGGCAACTGGCCGAGCTGCACCGCGCCGACGCCCTGGCCAGTTGGGGTAACCTGGAGGACTACAACTACGTCATGCGCCGGCGCGAGGAGATGAGCCAGGAGGAGGCCGAGCCGGAGCCCCTGATTGACGGCCACGATCTCATCGAGATGGGCTACGAACCCGGCCCCCTCTTCGGCGAGGTGCTCGAACAGGTGCGCGACGCGCAGCTCGACGGGGAGATAACCACCACGGAGGAGGCCCGCCGGCTGGCGCGGGAGCTGGCTGAGGCTGAACAGGTGTCCGGGCCCGATCCGTAGTTGGGCTGCCGGAATCATCTCGGCGTGGCGGCCCGTAGTTGCTTGTCTACGGATGGGTCGTCCCGTACAATCCAGCGCGGGTCTGGTGCCTCGGCTCGAAGGTGGGCAGATGGGAGACGAAGCAGCTCGGTGGTTTGAGCAAAGCGACTACGATATGGAGACGGCGCGCTTCCTACTGGAGGGCGGGAGATACGTCCACTCCGTCTTCATGTGCCATCTTGCTGTAGAGAAGGCCTTGCCGGGCCTATGGACGGCGAGATTGGGCAGCGTGCCCCCGAAGACACACAATCTGATATACCTTGCCAGCAAGGCGGGAATCGAACCCAACCAAACCACAAGCAATCTGTTCGCCACGCTGAACGAAGCTCAGATAGCCACGCGTTACCCCGGTGAGTTGACTGCTGCCCGGAGGGCCTACCCGAAGGAGGTCGTCCGGGAGCTGCTTGCACGGAGCGAAGAGGCGCTGGAATGGATAAAGTCGAAGCTGTAGGAGCTCTGGAGCGCTTTCGAGAGGCGTTGGAGCGCCTTGGCGTGCGCGTTGACCGCCTTGTGCTCTTCGGCTCCTACGCCCAGGGCACTCAGCGCGAAGGAAGCGACATTGACGTTGTCGTTGTGTCTGAGGATTTTGAGGATCGCAGCTACTGGCAGCGCATCCAGGTCCTCGCCGAAGCCATAGCAGAGGTCTTCGAGCCCATCGAAGCAGTGGCCATGACCCCGGGCGAGTGGGAAGAGGGTACGTCCACCATCGCGCAGTTTGCCAGACAAGGCGAGGTATTGTAGCACCAACCTTCAGTCGCTGCCTTCCCACGGCTCCGGCAGCGGGACCGCGGGGCGGCGCATGGTGTCGGCGAACATGACTGTCCCGAACACCGCCCCCGCCAGCGCTATCGCCTGCCACGACGTCAACCCGCCCAGCGCCTCCACCGGCGCGGTGTCGGCGCGGAGGAACTCGTTCCAATACCGCGCCGTCCCGTAGAGAATCAGGTAGAGCCAGGCGATCTGGCCGGGACGCCATCGGCGCGGCAGAAGGTAGCTGAGAATGCCGAAGATGACCAGGTTGTAGGCCACGGCGTAGAGCTGCGTCGGATGCACCGGCAGGGACCACTGGTCAGCCCGTGTGACCAGCCCGCGCACCAGGTGGCTTCGAAAGACCGGGCTGCCCAGGTGCTCTTCGCCCCCCACTTCGCTGACGACCTTCGGAAAACGGACCCCCACCCACGCCTCGGTGACCTTGCCGTAGCAGCATCCATTCAGGAAGCATCCGACGCGCCCGAAGGCGTGTCCGAGCGGGACCAGACCGGCCCCAAGGTCCAGCGTGTGGCGCAAGGGCAGCTTCTTGATGCCGACCCCCACCAGCAGCCCGACCGTTCCCCCCATCAGGCCGCCGAAGTAGCTGAAGCCGAACCGACCGAAAATCCGCAGCGGCTCCTCCACGAACCCCTCCCAATGCTGCACCACGTGGAGCAGACGCGCTCCCACGATGCCGCCCAGCAGGCCGAGCACGGCGGCGTCGAACAGCGCCATCGGGTCAAGGCCCGTCCGCTCCCCGCGCCGCCGCAGCAGGTACAGGCACACCAGGAACCCCACCAGGATCATGGACCCGTAGGAGGCTATGGGGAAGCTGCGGCCGCCCGGCAATGGAACGTGGAACAGGTAGGGATGCATGGGCGTCTCAACTGCTCTCGCTGAAGGCCATGTTGTCTATCAGGCGGGTTTCGCCCACGTGCACGGCCAGGACCGCCACGGCGCGCTCGGTGACCGTCTCGACCGGCTGGAGGGTTTCCGCGTCCACGATCTCGACGTAGTCGGGCCGGGCCAGCGGCGTTTCGCCGATGATCCGGTTCATCGCCAGCCGCAGCCGGTCGGCGTCGGTCTCCCCCTCCGCGTAGCGCCGCTTCGCCTCCGCGAGCGCGTCGTAGAGACAGACGGCGCTCTTGCGCTCCCCTTCGTCCAGATACTCGTTGCGGGAACTGACCGCCAGGCCGTCCTCCTCGCGGATGGTGGGCATGACGCGTATCTCGACGTCCATGTCCAGGTCGCGCACCATGCGCCGGACGACGACGGTCTGCTGGAAGTCCTTGTGGCCGAAATAGGCGCGGTCGGCCGGCACAGCATGGAGCAGTTTGCACACGACGGTCAACACGCCGCGGAAATGCGTCGGCCGGCTCTCGCCCTCCAGCACGTCGGTGAGTCCCTCCTGCACCACGTAGGTGCAGAAGCCGTCCGGATACATCTGCTCGTCGCCGGGATGGAAGACCAGGTCAACTCCACGCCTCTCTGCGACAGTGCAGTCCCGCTCCAGCCGGCGGGGATACTCCTCCAGGTCCTCGCCCGGTCCGAACTGGGTGGGGTTGAGGTAGATGCTCAGCACCGTGCGGTCGCATTCGCCCACCGAGCCGTCAACCAGGCTCAGGTGGCCCTCGTGCAGCGCGCCCATCGTGGGGACGAACCCCACGCTCAGCCCCTCCGCCTGCCAGGCGCGGACGATCTCGCGGACTTCTTGCGGATCGGCGGTGCGTTGCAGCGCCACGGCCTCTGCTCCCTCACTCGGTGTATGGTTCCGCCGCTCCCCCGATGACCTCCAGCGCGTGGGGGACAATCTGCATCACGTAGGGCACCAGCTCTCGGACGGCCGAGGTGCTGCCCGGCAGGTTGACGATGAGCGTGGCGCCGCGCACGCCGGCCGTTGCCCGCGACAACATGGCCCGCGGCGTGCTGTCCAGCCCGTGGACCAGCAGGCCGGTGCTGACACCCGGCGCCTCGCGCTCGACGACCCGGCGCGTGGCCTCCGGGGTCACGTCACGCGGGCCCAGGCCGGTGCCGCCGACTGTCAGCACAAGGGACACCCCCCGCGAGCACCATTCCAGCAGCACGGCTTCTATCAGATCCGCCTCATCGGGCACGACGCGCGTCTCGACGACCTCGGCTGACTCGGCCAGCAGTTCGGCGGCCGCCGCGCCGCTGCGATCCTGCTCCTCCCCTCGGTAGATGCGGTCGCTGGTGACCAATATCGCCGCCTTCACATCAGCTCCCCGCCATGCAGCTCCACAGGATCGCCCGGGCGGACCGTCCCGCCCTCCAGCACGCGGGCGAAGATGCCCTCGCGCGGCATCACGCAGTCGCCGGTCAGCTCCCGGATGGCGCACCCCTGGTGGCATTCCTTGCCTATCTGGGTCACCTCCAGCAGCGGCCCGTCCCTGCCGATGCGGATGCGCGCACCGGGTGCGAACTCCCAGGCCCACAGGCCGTCCACCAGAAAGTTCTCCGCGAAGTCGCCCGGCCCGACGTCGAGGCCCTGCGCGCGTATCTTG
>JAWOCH010000193.1:0-3313 GCA_046483865.1 Candidatus Brocadiia bacterium
TGTATGTGCTTCTCGGATGCCGGCCTAGCGCGACCCATGTCAGCCAGGAAGGAAAGGAACCGCTTGACCACCGGCTCCCGCGTTCCACCGGTATGTAAGACAGCTTCCCAAAGCCCATATTCCTCGGCCTCAGCGCCTGTGATCCTGTCCTGCGCTGTCTGGGGCTCGAGCTGCTCGACCTTGCGTAGGTCATCGCGTAGGCTCTTGGGGACATCATCCGTTCGCAGCTGCTCGCGGAGTCTGCGGAAAGTCCGCCGAGTTCCCGCCACGAACAAATCGATGGCTGCGGTCTTCTGGGGCGCGCCTTCCTTGGCGACCTTCCGCGGCACCACCCGCACTAGCCTGCTGCCCACCGAGCGAAGGCGGTCTCCGTCGAGAAGCGCTCCTGGGAAATAGCTCATGGCCATGTAAGTAGGATGCAAAGTGAGTAGAGCCGTGGCTTCGCCCGCCGGGCATGCAAGTGGGGGGAGTCGATCGAATTCTGCGACGACATGATCAAGTCTTCCCAGGAGGAAATCACGAGCTTCTTCGTACGTATAGGGATGTCTCTTCGGACCGCCACCCACCCGCAGATCTGTCGGTTCCCTCAGGCTGTCTCCATTGGCCAGAATGAAGCGCCGTTCGTCACGCAACCCGTAGCCCTCCGCTTCAAGCGGTTCTCTTCCGGATCGTGTCGCGACTGACCCCGGTTAGTCGGTGCGTCTCTCGCTGCGAGAGACTGCAGTTGCGCACAAGATCCACCGCCAGCTCGATCCTGCCCGCCGAGCTCATCTGCGAGGCCTGTTTGCTGACTTCTCTGTAGACCTCGTCTGAGAGGTCCGTGCCATGCACCAGAGACCTACGTAACATCTGCTCGCACAACCGCTTCACGTCCGCGAACGACCTGCCCTGGAAAGCACGGGCCATTGCGTGGAGGTACGCATGCTTCACGTTCGCGTGAGGCGCTAGAATCTGCGAGGCAAGCTGACGCACGTGGGTGGCGCTAGGGAGCGGGAACTGCACAACGAGGTCGAAACGGCGCCAGACCGCTGGGTCCAGAAGCTCAGAATGGTTCGTTGCAGCGACGAGAATGCCCGAAGGAGGCCAGTCATCAATCTCCTGCAGGAGGACGGTCACAAGCCTCTTCAGTTCACCTATCTCTGCTTCGTCGTCGCGCCGTTTCGCGATGGCGTCGAACTCGTCGAGAAGCAAAACGCTCGGCGTTCCCTTTGCATAGTCGAGGACATGCCGGGTGTTCATCCCTGTCTTACCCAGGAAGCTGCTCATCACAGCAGTAAGGTCCAGGGTTAGCAGGGGCCGACCTATCTCCCTTGCAAGCCACCTTGCTGCCAGCGTCTTACCAGTGCCTGGTGGCCCAGTCATCAGTATGGTGTTGGAAGCCGTTACGCCTGCCTCGAGCAGCCGGTGCTCCTGCTCCCTCTCGGCCACGAACTGATCCAGCGCCGCACTCACCTCTGCCGGCCATATCGGCTGTGTGTCGAGTTCCACAACTTCCTCGACCCGAGCTAGCTGGAGCCTCGACTCCTCATCAAGCGGCACCATTGCTGAGTTGCTGTTGCGCATGGGGCTCTCGCCCGAGGGCTGTTCCTGCAGCAAACCAAGCAACTGCTCGCAGAACTCGGGCGCGGTATTCCGGTGCCGCCTTACGAGGCGGCGCAGGTGCAGGAGTATGTCTTGCCGCCTGCCCGTCAACGCGATGCGTGCCATGTGGACTACTTCATCATGCATGGCTGCTGCATAGTCCGCGGGCCTCTGTGGAAAGGCTTACGAGCCCCCTTACCATACATACGGCCGGACCAGATGTCAAGCCAGTAACGACAGAAAGCCCATGTTCTGCGGCAGCAAGGCGCCTACCCCCTGGGGATGTCGCCCGCCAGGCGCTCGGCGCGGTAGGTGCCCCAGCCGCTGGGGCACAGCTCTACGTCCCAGACGACCTCGCCCTCCGGCGTGACCTCGAAGTAGCGCGTGGTTGCGCCCTTGGTGCGGGTGCCGAAGACCATCAGGGTGTTGCCGTTGGGCAGGCGGTCGGCGTCGCCCCAGATGGGGGTGTAGAGGTCGCGCTCGGGGCGCCATTGCCAGGCGGCCAGGAGAAGAAGCCGCGGATGAACGCAGGTGAAGGCAGACCAGAACCCAGCATCCGCCCGGCTGGACGGTCGCCAAGGCCCCACGCCCGGCCCACGGCCCGCCGGCTGGCTTTCTTCGTTGTGCCCGCGCCTGTCTGCGGTTCCCGAAGTCCCGGAGGCCAAAGGGCTTCGGGTAAGTCTCTTCTGGTTCTTGACCCGCTCAACGCTGAGGCGAGACGCCTCAGCTACCCTCTTCGGGCGGCAGGCGCGGCGCCCAAGCCGCGGATGTCAGCGAGGGCCCGGGCGCGGCGGCGCACGGGGCGGCGTTCGTCTGCCAGGTAGGGCTCGATTAGATCGTCCACGTCCTGACCCATCCGGGCCAGCGCCTCGGCGGCGGCCAGTTCCAGCCGCCAGCGCACGTCGGCATGGACCGGCCCCTGCCAGGGGTGGCCGGCCAGCTTCTGGCGCGTGTCTATATCGGTCCGCTCGAGGAACCGGCGCACGGCCGGCGCGGCGGCGGGCTCCCCGATGCGGCCCAGCGCCCGCAGGACGGCCACGTACACGTCGGTGGGCACGTCTTCACTGAGGACCTGTTCGAGGGCCGGCACGGCGCGCTCATCCCCCAGTCGGCCGAGCAGCACGGCGGCCGTGACCCACGCCGGCGCGGTGGCCGGGGCCTCGGTGTCCATGAGCCGGCGCTGCTCCAGCGCCCGAAGCAACGGACCGGCGGCCTCCCGCGAGCCGAGCATTGCCAGCGGCACGGAGGCCCAGAAGCGCACGTCCTCGTCCTCGCTGCGGACGGCCTCGTGCAGCGCCGGTGCGGCCGCTTCGCCCTGCTGCATCAGCATCCAGACGGCCTGCCGCGGGTCATCCGAGGACAACTCCTCCGCCCACTGCTCCGGCGGCTTCCGCTCGGGGCCTTCGGGGAAGGCGCCCGGCCAATGCAGTGCAACTTCTGCACCGGGCGAGCGGTCGGCCTTCGGCGGGCCGAGAGCGCCCGTGGCGAACAGGCGCTCCTGGACCCGGTCAATGGGCAGCTCAGCCGGATCGTATCCGAGCAGCGCGCAGAGCGCGGCGGCCACGCCCGCCGCCTCGCCGACGCGCTGCATGTCGCGCATCATGCGCATCTGGTAGTGGGCGTCCTGGGTCAGCGAGACGCCGCGGCAGGCCACCAACAGGTTGTCCACCCGCAGCGGAACGAGGCAGCGGTAGGGCACCTCGCAGCCGAAGTCGCCGCGGCGCCTGCCCAG
>JAWOCH010000236.1:0-10098 GCA_046483865.1 Candidatus Brocadiia bacterium
CCTACCCATTAGTGTGCGGCTTGCCGCCGGCCGCTACTCGGAAGCTGGACATGGCGCATCTTCCGGGAAACCATTGCAGCCGAGAACTGAAAGCTCAGGTCATTCCAGGGGAGAACCAAATGACCCTGAACGGCCCCGCCTGCGCTGCCGGTGCGGTTTCTGGCTCCATCCCATCCATCCTGTACATCCTATCGCCGGTCGTTGCCGTTCGTCGCAGGGTCATTCAATTCTCTGACTGAACCGACCTGAACTGCCGAGTTGCTGCCCGAGAAGGGACTCGGCCTATGTGGCACGGCCGCCCTCGGCCGTGATCCGTCTTCTGCCCCCAGCCGAGGGCGGCTGGGCTACACACTGTGCGGGTTCTGGGCCGGGGGAACGTGCGCTGCTGACGACTTTTTAATGACCCTGCGTTCGTTGTGCTCGTGGTGTGGTCGTGGTTTTCATCTCGTGTCGGGCTGGCGGCCGCTTTGACAACCCGCCCGGCCCGCGCTATCTTGGCCGCACGTGGCAGGATGCCCCCTGACCCCCCGAGAGGCCATGAGCGCCAAAGCGCAGACCCCCATGATGAAGCAGTACCTGGCGTTCAAGCAGCAACATGAGGACGCCATACTGCTGTTTCGGATGGGCGACTTCTACGAGATGTTCTTCGACGACGCAAAGGTCTGCGCGCGGGAGCTGGGACTGGCCCTGACCAGCCGGGAGAAGGGCGAGGACGCCGTGCCGATGGCCGGCTTCCCGCACCACGCCGCCGACAACTACATCAAGCGGCTCATCCGCTGCGGCCATCGTGTGGCCATCTGCGAGCAGGTGCAGGACCCCGCCGAGGCCAGCGGACTGGTCGAGCGCGACGTGACCCGCGTGGTCACCCCCGGCACGCTGACCGAGGAGCACATCCTCGACAGCCGCACCAACAACTTCCTGGCCGCCGTCAGCCGGGGCGACGGACGGATCGGGCTGGCGTGGGTAGACCTGTCCACGGGCCGGTTCGAGGTGGAGGAGATGGCCCCCGAGGCCCTGGCGGACGGGCTGGAGCGCGTCCGCCCCACGGAGTGCCTGCTGCCCGAACCGGGCGCCGAAGAGGACCGGGAGGCCCATCCCGCCCTGGCCCACCTGGAAGACGGCTGCATGATAACCCGCAGGCCGCCGTGGGAGTTCGCCCAGGATGAGGGCCGCCGCCTGCTGAACCGCCACTTCGGCACGCAGACGCTCAGCGGCTTCGGCCTGGACGGCATGGGCCCGGCCATCGGAGCCGCCGGGGCGCTGATGGCCTACCTGGAGGAGACGCAGAAGACTGCACTGGGCCATATCCGGCGCATCGAACCGTTCCTCGGCAACCGGTTCCTGGTGCTGGACAGCACAACGTGCCGCAGCCTGGAGCTGGTCGAACCGCTGAGGGGCAGCGGTCGGGAGGGCACGCTGCTGGACGTGCTGGATCGGACGGGCACGCCGATGGGCGCCCGCCTGCTGCGCCGCTGGATGCTGACCCCGCTGCGGGAACAGGCGGAGGTCGAGGGCCGCCTGGACGCCGTCGAGGAGCTGTTCACCCAGCGGCAGTTGCGCCGCATGCTGGCCGACGAACTGCGGAACGTCTACGACGTGGAGCGCCTCAGCACGAAGATCCACTGCGGCCGGGCGAACGCCCGCGACCTGCGCGGGCTGCACCAGTCGCTGTCCCACCTGCCGGCGCTGCGTGACCTGCTGGACGGCAGTGAGTCGGCGCTGCTGACGGAGCTGCGGGAGCGGCTCGATCCGGTGCCCCAGGTGGTGGGGCTGGTAGCCAGCGCCATCACCGCCGATCCCCCCGCCGCCCTGACCGAAGGGGGCATCATCCAGGACGGGTTCCGTCCGGAGCTGGACGAGTTGCGCCGCACCGCCAGGGAGGGCAAGGACTGGATCGCCTCCTTCGAGGCACAGGAGGTCGAGCGCACCGGCATCCCCTCCCTGAAGGTCGGGTTCAATAAGGTGTTCGGCTACTACATCGAGGTCACCAACACACACAGGGACAAGGTGCCCGACGGCTACACCCGGAAGCAGACGCTGAAGAACGCCGAGCGCTACATCACCCCCGAGCTGAAGGAGCGGGAGTCGGAGGTGCTCGGCGCGTCGGAACGGGCCAGGGAGCTGGAGTACGAGCTGTTCCAGCAGGTACGCGAGGAGGTCAGCTCCTACACCGACCGGCTCCAGGCCACGGCCCAGGCGGTGGCGGAGCTGGACGTGTTGGGCAGCCTGGCCCGGGTGGCCGCCGAGGCGGGCTACGTCCGCCCGGAGATCACGGAGAGCCACGCCCTTCACGTGGTGGAGGGGCGCCACCCCGTGCTGGAGCAGACGCTGGCCGAGCAGTTCGTGCCGAACGACGTGGAGATGGACGGGGACGGAGTCCGACTGCTGGTGGTGACGGGGCCGAACATGTCGGGCAAGAGCGTCTACATCCGCCAGGCGGCGCTGATCGTGCTGATGGCGCAGATGGGTTCCTTCGTGCCGGCGAAGGAGGCCACCATCGGCCTGTGCGACCGCGTGTTCACGCGCGTGGGAGCCAGCGACGAGCAACGGCGCGGGCGCAGCACGTTCATGGTGGAGATGATCGAGGCGGCCAATATCCTCAACAACGCCACCGAGCGCAGCCTCATCATCCTCGACGAGGTGGGCCGGGGCACGAGCACCTTCGACGGCGTGAGCATAGCCTGGGCCACCGCCGAGCACATCCACGACCGGCTGCGCGCGCGGACGCTGTTCGCCACGCACTACCACGAGCTGGCCCAGCTCGCCAACACGCTGGACGGGGTGCGCAACCTGAACGTGGCCGTGCGGGAGTGGGAGGGGGAGGTGGTGTTCCTCCACCGGGTGGTGCCCGGCTCCAGCGATCGCAGCTACGGCATCCACGTGGCAAAGCTGGCCGGCGTGCCGAAGGCGGTTCTGGAGCGGGCGCGGGAGATACTTCGCCTGCTGGAGGAGAATGCCATCGGCCCGGACGACGAGCCGCGTTTCGTGCCCCAGCGGGAGGGCGCCGCCCGCCCCGGGCCCAGGCCGCAGCAGCTATCCCTGTTCAAACCGCTGGAAAGCCAGGTGCGCCAGAAGCTGCTCGATCTGGACACCACCCGCATGACGCCGCTGGAGGCGCTGAACGCGCTGAACGAGATAATCGAGCAATTGCGGGGCGAGCACGACTGAGAAGCTTCGCACGCGCGGAAGTGCGTCCCTCCACGGCACGTTACGAACCGTGCCCGCCGGGCGGAGGGGGCGCCTGGAGGGCCACGCTTTTGCGTGGCCGGGCAGAAAGCGGACGCGCGGAAGTTTACCGGCCGTGGCCGGCGCGTCCCTTCACGGGACGTTACGCTCTCTCAAAGCTCGACTGTCCGGCCGGTTTCGATGGACTGCCTTTCGGACTCGACCACGCGCACCGACTGGGCACTGGACTGGGGCATAACGACGGCGGGCAGTTCGTTGTTCTGGATGCACTCGACGAAGTAGGCGATCTCCTCCTGGTAGCCGTCCCGGTGGGCCAGTTCGGGATGGCGTGCTCCCTGCTCGCTGTACTCCAGCAGGCCGTGTCCCTCGCGCGTGCTGAACGCCAATGCGCCGCGCTCGAAGACGGCCGTGAAACGGGCCTCGAAGCCGAATCCCGCGGGCATGGCCAGGTTGCCGCCTGCGCTGACGGCCATGTGGTCGTCGTAGAGGTACTCCGTGCTGACCACGTCCCACCCCCCGCTGGGGCCCCTGGCGCCGCTGGAGCTGACCGCCCGAGGGGCACCGAGCAGGTAGCAGATGTAGTCGGTGTCGTGCACGTGCAGGTCCAGCATGCCGCCGCCGCTGCGCTCGTGGTCCAGCAGCCACCCCTCCCAGGACCATTGCGGGGGCGCCGTGCCCCGCCACAGTGAGAGTTGCAGCAGCCGGCCGAGCCGGCCCGACTCCAGCGTCTCGTTCAGATGCTCGTAAGCGGGGAAGAACCGCACGCACTGGGCCACCATGAACTTGCCCGGCGCGTCAGAGGCCGCCTCCAGCACGCGTTCGCAGTCGGCGTAGCTCAGTGCCAGGGGCTTCTCGCACAGCACGTTCCTGCCCGCCTCCAGGGCCTTCACGCAGTAGTCCGCGTGCAGGAACGTGGGCAGGCAGATGTCCACCAGCTCGACTCGATCGTCGGTGATCAGCTCGTCGGCGTCGCTGTAGAGAGCGTGGCGCTCCGGGTCCACGGTGGCCCGCCCCTCCCCGACGTTGATCTCCACCCCCGCCTCGCCGGGCTGGAGCTTCTCCTCCACAACGTCGGCGATGGCCACCACCTCCGCGTCGTGCAGCGCTTCGTAGCATTCCAGGTGCTTCGTTCCCATGCCGCCCAGCCCGATTATGCCCACCTTGACCATGGCTCTGCCCTCCGCACAGGTTGAGGCATTAGTCTTGCCGCAGTTCCCACTTCTCTGTATTGTAGGTGTGCGCCGGCCACATGCAACGTGCGCCCGGCGGACGGCCCTCAGCACAGGAGACTGCACGGTGAACATGCGGGATGCCCTGTTCCGTCTGCACCGCCGGGTGATCAACCCGGCCCGGCGGGGTGCCGGGCTGACCTGCGTGCGTGCGGCGCTGCTGGCAGCCTCCTGGCCCTACGGGCTGGCCGTACGGGCGCGGAACGCCCTCTACAGCCGCGGCTGGCGCCGCGCATATGATCCTCCCGTGCCGGTGGTCAGCGTGGGCAACATCACCGCTGGCGGCACGGGCAAGACGCCCATGGTCGCCTGGCTGGCCCGGCTGATGCTCATCCGCAACCGCCGCCCGGCGATCCTGTCCCGCGGCTACGGCCGGCACGAGCGGCTGAGTGTGGACGACGAGAACGACCTGCTGAGCCATCTGGCGCAGGGCGTGCCGGTGGTGGTCAATCCGGACCGTGCCGAAGGCGCCCGGGAGGCGGTCCGCCGCCACGGGGCCGACGCGCTGATACTGGACGACGGTTTCCAGCATCGGGGCATAAGCCGCGAGCTGGATATCGTGCTGATTGACGCCCTGTGGCCGTTCGGCGGCGGCTGCCTGCTGCCGCGGGGTCTGCTTCGGGAGCCGCTGTCCGGGCTGTCCAGGGCGGACGTGCTGGTCATCACGCGCTCTGACCTGGTGAGCCCCGAGCGCGTGGAGCGGATATCGGAGCGGCTCAAGGAACTCTGCCCGGGCGCACCGGTGGCGCTCTGTCGCAACGCGTTGGAGGGGCTGCGCCCCATTCCCGTGCCCGGCACCCGCCAGCCGGCAGACAGCCTGCGGGAGGGCAACTGGGGCTGGTTCTGCGGGGTGGGCAACCCGGAGGCGTTCGATTTGACGCTGCGCCAGGCCGGTTGCGCGCCCGTCTTCGGCCGTGTCTTCAGCGACCACACCGACTATGGAGCCGCCAAGGTGAACGAGCTGATGCGGGCCGCCGAGGAGGCCGGCTGCGACGCGCTGGTGACCACCGAGAAGGACGCGGTCAAGCTGGAGGCGGCCATGGCCGGTGAGCCGCCCGTGCCCCTGTTCGCCCTGCAGGTCACCATGGAACTGGCCGAGCCATCCCCCGCCCTCACCAGGGCCATTATGAACGCCCTCGGCAAATCGCCCTGACAGGGCGTGCACAATGGGGCCAGCGCAGAAGCTACAGGAGCTCAAGTTCGTTCATCCTGAACTCCTACACGCCCCGTCCTCCCCTTCGTCGTGCCGTCGTGGTTCTCCTCCTTTGTCTTTCTCCGTGTCCTCCGTGTCTCCGGGGTTTGCTTTGCCGGCGGTTCTCAGCCCTCGCCGAAGACGGCCACGACCTCGAAGTAGCGCTCGAAGAAGGCGTCCGCATCCACGGCGCAGGCCACCCGGTGCGGCCCGTCCTCCATCTCCTCGAACGGCGTTGATCCGTGGGTCTCGCCCCCTTGCAGGTCCACGGTCACACGCCCGGTGCGGTAGTCGCATATGTCCGGCTGGAACAGGCAGGCCGCCGTCAGGGGGTCGTGGAAGGTGATGGCGTCCTGGTGTTGGTACCAGACCTCGGCCATGTCCGCCACCACGTCGAGCGGGCCGCCGTGGAAGCGGCGCCGGCATTCGTCCGCCGCCATGCGGCACTGCATCGTCACATCCAGCCCGCAGGCGGTCAGCTCGGGCGCCCCGCCGCCGAACGTCAGCGCGCTGGCGACCGGGTCGTTCATCGTGTTCCACTCCTTCGCGCCCGGCTCGAAGTAGTAGCCGCCCATCATCACCAGCCGCTTCAGCAGCCGGGGCACCTCCGGGTCCGCCGCGAACAGCAGCCCGGCGTTCGTCAGCGGGCCGATGGTCAGCAGCGTGATCTCCCCCGGGCGCTCGCGGATGGTCTGTCGCAGGAACGTGACCGCCTCGTAGTCGGCGAACTCCTCCCTGTGCTCCCACCGCGGCAGGGCCTCCGCCTGGGGCGCTTCCGGCTGGCGCTGGTCGGTCAATATCGGCACGTCGCAGCCGCTGCACACCGGCACATCGCTCCTGCCGGCCGCCCGGCAGACGGCATCGGCCAGCATGGCCCTCTTGACCGGCTCACCGCTGACCGTGGTTATGCCCACCAGCTCGCAACGTGGCTCGGCCAGCAGGTAGGCCAGGCAGACGGCGTCGTCAATGTCCGAACCGATGTCCGTATCCAGCAGAACGGGTATCTTCTCGCTCACCTGTTGCCTCCGTTTGGTATGCAGTAAGTAGGCGCCTACTCCGGCCCGAGCAGTTCGTCCAGGACGGCCGCCCGCTCGTGTGCGGCGCGGCGCTGCCGGCGCAGCACATCCACCAGCCGGTCGGCCATGTGCCGCAGAGTTGCGTTGGGATCGCCCTCGGCTTCGGCGAAGAACGGCTGGTTGGCCTCTTCCACGGTGCGGATCCACTCCTGTGGGATCCCGCTCGTTCCGCGCAGGACGCCGGCGATGTTCCCGGCGATCCCCGCGATGGTGTCGCAGTCCCTGCCGAAGCTGGCCCCCTCGACCAGACAGCGCTCAACGTCCGCGTCGCACAGGTGCAGGATGCCCGCGACCGCCGGGAGTATCTCCAGGCTGCTGCCGCTGAAGTAGCGTTCCGGTTCCCAATGGCGGCTGGGCCAGGTCCAGTCCAGCAGGCTATCGTAGAACTTCTCGACGAACTCGTCCGGGCCCTCGCTCGCCCGCGCCAGGTCCATGCCCAGCACCAGGGAGCGGCGGACCACTTCCGCGCTGTGCTCGAACATCGCGTCCAGGACGCCCTGAACGCCGGCGCCCGGGAGGAAGGCCGCCGCGACGGCTGCCGCGATGGTGGCGGCGGCGTCCCGGTTCGGCCCGTCCTGATTGATGGAAGCGATGTTGAACGCATCCTGGTATGCCTGGGCCGGGTCTGCGGCGTTGACGAGGCCGATCGGCGCGATGGCCATCGAGGCGCAGCCGGTCGGCGGGGTGCCGCGGCCCGTGTCCCACGGGTTCATGCCGATGCGCAGCTTCTGCAGGACGATCCGCTCGTTGTCCCACAGCCGGTCCGGGTTCAGCGTGTCCAGCCAGACCTCGGCAAAGTCGTCCGGCGTCACACGGCCGCCCTTGCGCACGATCGCCATGCACAGGTAGTGTCGCAGCACGCTGTCGTCAGTGACGGTGCCCGGCGTGCCGTCCGAGTAGCCGGTCTCGAACGGCATGAAGTGGTCAACCTTCCCGTGTTCATCGCGGATGTCCTGGTAGTACCAGCCCTCGACGGGTGCGCCGAGGGAGTCGCCTATGGCCCCGGCGACCAGGCAGCCGTAGACGGCGTCCCGCAGTTGCGCAGCCACGTTTCGCTCCTCTGAATCGGAGGGTGCCTGGTTGGGCTCTCCGTATACCATGCAGACACGGCGGAGTAAAGCGGGGGTCGGGCGGACACAGAGGCGCCTGGCGCGACCAGTAGGGTCATTCAATTATCTGACTGAACCGACGTGAACTGCCGAGTTGCTGCCCGAGGAGGGACCTGGCCTATGTGGCACGGCCGCCCTCGGCCGTGATCCGTCTTCTGCCCCCAGCCGAGGGCGGCTGGGCTACACACTGTGCGGGTTCTGGGCCGGGGGAACGTGCGCTGCTGACGACTTTTGAATGACCCTGCGCGACCAGTGCGGGAATTGACAACGCCCTTCGCTCGGCTATATGATGGGCGCGGCCGGACCTGCGTCCGGTGGGAGCCAGCACAAGGAGGGTGCGCCTTGATATCGCAGATTCGCCCCCAGAACGACGTTACGGTTGTTGAGCTGGAGGGCCGCCTGGACGCCTCCACGGCGCCGGACATCAAGGCCGAGCTGCACGAGCTGATCGAGCAGGGCAGAGCGCGGCTGGTGGTGAACCTGGAGGCGCTGGAGTTCATAGACAGCGCCGGGCTGGGGGTGCTGGTCAGTTCCCTGCGCAGGGCAGCCGGCGAAGGCGGCGATCTGCGCGTGGCCGAGGTGCCTCCATTCTGCCGATCCATCTTCGAGCTGACCCGCCTGACACGCGTCTTCAGCGTGACCGAGTCTGAGTCCGAAGCCATCGCGGCGATCGAAGAAGGCGCGAACGACTGAGCGGGCGCTCTGCGCCAGGACGCCCGATCCGGTGACTGCGACGTGAGAGGCGTGCCATCGTGAACAAGAAGGTCCTCATCGCCGATGACGAGCCCCACATCCTGCGCTCGCTGGGGTTCGTGATCCGTCGAGCCGGATACGACGTAGTGGAGGCCCGCTCCGGCGAGGAGGCCCTTTCCATGATACAGCAGGAGCAGCCGGGCCTTGCCTTCCTGGACATCATGATGCCCGGCATGGACGGATACGAAGTGTGCCGACGGGTCAAGCAGTCCCCCGAGTTGAGCCCGATGGAGATCATTCTGTTGACCGCCAAGGGGGAGGTCAGGGACCGGGAGATGGGCCTGGCCGCCGGGGCGGACGACTACATGACCAAGCCGTTCAGCCCCAGCCGCGTGGTCGCCCAGGTGGAAGCCGCGCTGGGGCCGGCGGAGAGCTGACATGGCTAAGAAGCAAGAGAACAACCAGGTGCGCGTGGCCGTTGTGGGGCCACAGGTCGTGGCTAAGGAAGTGCCCGAGGAGTTGGACGGGCGCAGCGTGGAGCTGATTGCCTGCGCTGAGCCCGACGAGTTGCTCCAGAGCCTGTCCGACGCCGTGCCCGACGTGGTCCTCATGGAGGAGAAGTACGCCACCGGGGACGAGAGCCTGCTGGAGCATGTTCTGCATCGGTATCACAACATGCCCGTGATCGTCACGGGGAAAGACCCGGAGATCGAGACGGTCATCGAATGCATCAAGAAACGGGCGGACGACTTCCTCCCCCGCGCCGAACTGGCCGACAAACTGCCGGAGGCGCTTCTGGCGGCCGCCGAGAACCACGGGCTGCTGGTCGAGGTCAACCGTCTGATTGAAGTCTACAACAAGGGCGGCGGAACGCTGGGGGAGATGGTCGGCGTCAGCCCCGCCATGCACGATGTCTACGACACCATCAAGAGCATCTCCAACACCACGGCAACGGTGATGGTGTCGGGCCCCAGCGGCACGGGCAAGGAGCTGGCCGCCCGGGCGATCCACACCCTCAGCCCCCGGAGCGACGGCAAGTTCGTGCCCGTCAACTGCGCCGCCATCCCAAAGGACCTGCTGGAGAGCGAGCTGTTCGGCCATGAGAAGGGCGCCTTCACCGGCGCCGACCGCCAGCGGATGGGCAGTTGCGAGCGAGCGGACAAGGGCACGCTGTTCCTGGACGAGATCTGCGAGATGGACATGGGTCTGCAGTCGAAGCTGCTGCGCTTCCTGCAGAACCACACCTTCACCCGCGTCGGCGGCACGGAGCTGCTCGAGGTGGACACCCGCGTGATCGCCGCCACCAACCGGGACCCCCACCAGGCGTCCGAGGAAGGCCACCTGCGCGAGGACCTCTACTACCGGCTCAACGTCGTGCCTCTCTACCTGCCGCCGCTCAGGGAGCGCCCCGAGGACATCCCCGTCCTGGCGGAGCACTTCCTGCGGATGATGTGCGACAAGTACTACAAGTACTTCTACGACTTCTCCGCCGATGCGGTGCGGCTGATGCTTGCCTACCACTGGCCGGGCAACGTGCGGGAACTGCGCAACACCATCGAGCGCATCGTTGTGCTGGCCACGACCGACCGGGTGACGCCGGAGCTGTTCCCCAA
>JAWOCH010000238.1:0-7163 GCA_046483865.1 Candidatus Brocadiia bacterium
ACACCACTCATTTGATGAACAGTTCACACAAATTCCTAATCACTGGTTACGGGATTCTCGACTATCCCTAAAAGCGATTGGCTTATTAGCTCAAATAATGTCTCATACCCCTGGATGGAATATGAGTATTCGGTCATTGGCTAGAAATAACGACTGTGGGACTGAGCTAATAAAATCCGCTATTGAAGAACTTGAAGAGTATGGCTACTTAAAGAGGTCTGATCAAAAGCATGACGAGCGAGGACGCTTTGTTGATTTTGATTACATAACTCAAGACCCAACTCCGTCCGAAAACACCGTGACGGAAAAACCCCGTAACGGTGAAATGGGACACAAAGAATACCATTCCTTAAAAGAAGAACAATTAATTAAGAATAAACAAGAGAACCCTCAACTTGAAAATTTTTTAGAGGAGTTCTTGTATGTCTATCCTAAAAAGGGAGAAGCAAAGAAACCAATTCGTCAGAAGTTAGAAAAAGCCCTAAAGGTAGCGAGCTTTGAAGAAATACTTGAAGGTGCTAAGCGATATGCAGAATTCTTAGAGTGGTCTGATCAGTATGTTGCCATGGCTAAAACTTGGTTATATCAAGAAAGGTGGACTGAAGAACATCCTCCTAATCCGGAAACAGTAAAGAAAGAGAACTATCAGAAATCTATGGCTGTCGAATATGAATACACTCAAAGACAACTGGCCGAGATGAAAGAAGCAGAATCTAAAGCTGCACCTCCTCCTAAATGCGAACATGAAAAGACGCTTGCCTTATGTCCTATCTGCGTGAAAGACTTATAAAGTGATTACATGTTCGTCACCTGCAAAAGATGCGGCTATGTCTGGGAAACCGAAAAGACTAGGCCGAAGCTTTGCAGTTCCTGCCGATACAAACCATCACAATATGACGGGGAGTGCAAGGGGACGCCGGACCTGCCCCTGCCCAATGGGCTGCTGAAGCTCGCCCCCGGCTCCGGCGGGCCAGCACCTGCTGCACTATGCGGTCGGTCCGGTCGGCCACGTTCTGCCAGTTGTGCTCGTCGAGGACCATCTGCCGACCGGCGCGTCCGATGGAATCCCGCAGGTCGGGATCAGCGCGCAGGAGCCTGATCTTCTCCACCACCTCGCCGGTGTCGCCGTCGGTGAGCAGCCCGTTCTCGCCGTCCGTGACCAGCTCCGATATCTGACCCATGGCGCTGGCGATGACCGGCCGGCCGCACGCCATGTAGTCGAACAGCTTGATTGGCGAGCCGTAGAAGCCGATGGGGCACCAGTCGTAGCGCTGATACAGGCAGAGACAGACGTCCGCGGCGGCGATCAAGGCGGGCATCCGGAAGTAATCAAGCTCGCCGAGCGGCAGGACGTTGTCCGGGCGTGAGTCCGGCAAGTGCTCGGCGTCCCCCGCCAGAACGAACCGCACACCGTCGTCGGCCAGTTGACGTGCAGCTTCGAAGAGCTGTTCCAGCCCCTGCCAGGGCATGGCGGTCCAGCCCGCCCAGAAGACCACGAACTCGCCCTCTCCCATGCCCAGCGCGGCGCGCCCCTCGGCCCGCCGGGCCGGGCTGAACAGCTCCGGATCGCCGCCGTTCGGGATGACCGAGACGTCGCCCAGGCCGAAGTGGCGGCGCGCGTAGTCCGCCATGGTGGTGCTGACGCAGATGGTATGGTCAACGCAGGTGCGCACCCACAGGTGGTTGCGCAGGTAGAGCCGCGTGCGCAGCCGTATGGCCCACGGCTTGAGATACGGCCACTCCCGGGAGAACTCATACAGCGGCGCGTTCATCTCGCAGACGGTGGGCAACCCGTGGTGGCGCAGCAGCCTGACCAGTCCCGGCACGCGCAGATCATACGGAACGGGGAAGCGGGCGTAGAGCACGTCGGCATCCCGCAGCAGGTCCGTCAGCCCGTTCTCGGTGCGTGGATGCTGGATCCGGCCCGGGATCGCCTGCTCGCCCCAGGTGTGCACCTCATAGCCCATCTGCCGGAGCCTGTGCCAGAGCTGATATATATGCACGGCGTTCCCGTGGCGGGGGGGATAACGCGTCTGCCCCGCGATCATGCCGATGCGCACACCGGCGGCAGCGCCCTTCCCGGCCGCGTCGGCCGTTGGAGCATGACGCACTGCATCGGCCGCCAGAGCAGAGCGCGGTCTCTCTTCGGACAGCAGTTCCTTGCGGCTCATTCGATGTATCCCAAGGCTCTCAGGTGGTCCTTGATCGCTTCATCCGCCTCCGAGGGCTCCCGCCCGGCGACTGCGCGGGGCAGCGAACCGTCCCCGACCTCGTAGGTGGGCACCGCCGCCGGGGGATAGCTCTCACGGAACTCCTCGGTCAACGCGGCGGCCAGAACCCGGCCCGGCATATCGTCAGCGACGGGCAAGCCGGCCAGATACAACAGTGTGGGAGCGAAGTCTATAGAGCGCGCATCCACCTCCTTGCCGGTCTCCACCCCGGGGCCGTTCATCAAGAAGACGCCGTTCGGCGCGTTCTCGTGCGTGCCTGAGATGCCGATGCGGGCCTTCTGCTCGTCGGCCGCCTCGAAGCCGTGGTCGGACAGCACTATGGCGACGGTCTGTTCCCGGTCCACCACCGCCAGCAGCTCGCCCAGCACATCGTCCATCCACTCGTAATACCGAGGCAGGACGGTCTCGAAGCCGCTCTTCTCCTCCGGCGACAGAGAGGGGAACTGCTCGGGGAAGGTGTACTTCCAGAACGCATGGCTGGGCCCGTCCACCCCGCCGAAGTAGACGGCCAGCAAGTCCGGCTGTTCCTCCTGACGCAGCAGCATCTGCTTGAAGGAAACCAGAGTGAACTGGTCTATGTAGATGCCGAACTTCAGGACGCTGAGCGGCTCCCCTTTCCGATGGGTGCTCAGCTCGCGGAATCGCCTCTGTGCGTCGTCGTCGAGGTCGGTGAAGCGCGACGCAAACTGCAGGAGCCCTTCCTCGTCCAGCGGATGCCAGGAAGCGATGACCTCGCGCGACAGCTCGGGATAGACCGTGCCTCTCAGGCCCGACAGATCCTCCTCCTTCAGGGTTATCGCGCCGACATCTTTGTTGATCTTCAGCCGGTAGTAGTTCGCCTGGTCGGAGACGACGAAGCCGTTGACGGGTTCTGCCGGATAGGTGGCCCACCAGCCGCCCACCCCGACGGAGCGGCCCATGTCGCTGAACACGTTCCACAGGGCCTTGCACCGGCGGTGAGTGGAGCCCACCCGCGATTCGAAGGCCCACCCGAGCCTGGCCAGGAACTTGCGGCCCAGGAAAGGCATCTTACGGAACAGGAACTCCTTGATCCGCCCCGGCCTGGGGAACAGGTCGGTGAAGTCCAGGACCTGGTGCTCCGCCGCCAGCTTCCCCGTCGCAACCGTCGTCCATATCACCGGCGAGTTGCTCTGGCCCAGATTGTCCATCTGGCCGGAGACGCCGTTCTCGATGAACGAGCGCATGTGCGGCATGTGCCCGTCACGCACCAGTCCGCTCAGAACGTTCCAGGACAGCCCGTCAATGCCCACCAGTAATGTCTTCATCTCCTTGCCCCCTTCCTTCGTCGGCCGATCGCCGTCATGCATACCCCCGCCGCACCCCCGGACGACGCCGGAACTGCTCCCGCCGCTGCCGATGCGCTGTCTGCGGCTGTAGTTCATAGGGCGGTCGGCTCCTCAGCGGCGTCCGGCGGATACGGTTTGCCGTCCGGGCCGCCGAACCGGCCGGCGGCGGACAGCCTGTGGTAACGTTCACGGTCGCGGAACTTCAGTACGGCGGGGTCTTGCGGGGCCACGATTGCCAGCGGGGGGACCTCCCCGCGCACGCAACTACCCGCTCCGACGATGGCGCCTTCCCCGATGGTCGCCCCCGGCAGGATGGTCACGTTGATGCCGATCCACACGTTCTCCCCTATCCTGACAGGCCTGTGCACGAACTGCTCGTCGTAGGGCAGGCGTTCGCCCCTGTAGTTGTGGTTGACGGTGTAGATGACCACGTTGCGACTGATGTGCGTGTTGTCGCCTATCTCCAGGCCGCCTTCGGCGCGGATGAAGGCGTTCTCGCCCAGGTGGACGTTGTCTCCCAGGGCCATGCTCTCGGCCCCGCTCACACGTATGCGGCCATGGAGGCGCACGTCGCGTCCGCAGCCGCCCAGGCGGCTGAGCAGCCGTTCGTTCTCCAGGGCGAGGGCGCGCTCCCGGATGATGGCGTGCAGCCCCCACAGGTTGGCGCACCGGTGGGGGGTGAGTGCCTTTCTCAGCAGCCGCCAGATGAGACTCATCTCGCCCTCTGTTCGCGTTGGTTCAGAAGTAACCGAGTTGCTCCAACCGCTCGCGCAGTTCGGCCGCCTCAGCCTGCTCCCTCTCCGAGCCCTCCGCGTCCGAACGCCCGGGGCCGGCGCCGCCCCACTGGACGGGCACGCCGGAGCGTATGTCGAAGTAGGCCAGCACGGTTGCGGCGATATCGTAGACGCGCGCCCGCTTCGGCGAGTCCTCACCTGCCAGGAAGCCGTCATGCGCGAGCACGCCGCTGTTTGTGTGGTCTGACCCCTGGAAGCCGTGATCGCTGACGACCATCAGGTCCGCCCCCTCACCCAGGCGCTGCCCCGCCTCCTGGATCAGACGGTCAACCAGCGCATAGCCGCCTTCCTCGGCGGCCCCCTCGACGCCGAAGGCATGTCCGATCCGGTCAATGAACGAGAACTGGATCATCGTCAGGTCCGCCTCCGGCAGGGAGCCGGCGAACTCCACCAGGCCGCAGGACAGCTCCTCCGCGCGCTCCAGCAGCGCCTCCAGCCCGTAGCGCCGCGCCGGCTCCCGCCAGGAGCCGATCCCGTCGCGGGGCAGGTATACGAACCAGTTGATGATGTCGCTCATCTGCCAGTAGTCCTCGGGCAGACGCTTGCGCAGGTCCGTCGGCCACGTCCACCGGCCTCTGCCGGGTGGGAGGGGGAATCCCGCCACGTAACAGCCGTTCACCGGCCGGGCCGGCCACGTGACGGGCATGTTCACCAGCTTCACCGACACGCCGGCTTCGCTCAGAAGGTCCCACAGGTAGGCGGCCGGCGTGGTGCGCGTGGTGCGGTCTCGGGACGGGGCTTTCTTCAGGCCCAGCCGGACGCAGATGTCGTAGACGAACCAGGCAAGCCGGTCCAGCCTGGGGCGACCGCGGACGATCTGGTGGCTGCGTGCCCGCGCATGGACGTCCCGGATGCCGTGGGCCTGGACGCCCACGCCGGTGTAGATGCTGGTCCAGGCCGGCCCTGTGACGGGCACCGGGCTGAACAGCTCGACCACCGGCAGGTCAAGCCGGCTGTGGGCCTTGAACAACTCGAAGTCCAGCCCATCGAAGCCTACCACCAGCAGTCGCTGACCCTTGCTCACGGCCCCGCCTCCTTTCCGGACGGAGCCGGCGCGGCGCCCGCCGCACGCAACACCGCGCGCGCTTCGCCACGCAACTCGGGGAACACGGCCGCGAGAACCACAAGGTAGACCAGCGCCCCGCTGACTACCTTCAGCACCAGCCGTCCCGCGGCGCCGACGGGCGCCTCGCCAAGGAACACCACAACCGCCGACATGGCCGCCAGAGGCAGCACCAGCCGGCCCAGGTGGCCGGCCCACCTACGCAGCACGCCCGCCCCCAGCACGCCGCGCAGGCGCATGAACGACCACAGCGTGCAGGCGCTGATGGAAAGCGTCGTGGCCCCTGCCGCCCCGCTGATGCCCCAGCGCACCGTCATAGGGTAGATCGTCGCCGCCAGCACTACGAACCGAACGGCCTGTACGCCCAGAGCAGTGCGCGGGTTGCCGGTGGCCAGAAACACCGGCCCATTCGCCGCCGCTATGGCGCGTACCATCCCGTAGATGACCAGCACCTGGAAGCAGGGGACCATGGGCATGTAGCTCTGCCCGTAGACCACACGCACCAGGTCCGGCGCCACCAGCAGCAGCCCCACGCTGGCCGGCAGCACCAGGGCGGATACCACCATCTGCACACGCGAGAAAGCAGAAGTCAGCCGGCGCAGGTCGCCCTGCAGCTTCGAGAAGGCAGGGAAGCTCACGCTGCTCAGCACGCGGGTGATCGTCTTCAGCGGCAGGATGCTCAGGCCGTAGGCCAGCGTGTAGTAGCCCAGCCAGGTCATCCCCACGACCTTGCCCACCAGCGCGTCGTCTCCCTGCGTACTCAGGAAGATCAGTATGCCGCTGCCCGTCAGGTTCAGCCCGAAGCCCAGCAGGCGCTTCGTCTCCGCCCAGTCGAACACAGGACGAGGACGGTAGGCGTGCACGACGTAGGAGCCGAGCATCCGGATTGCCGCCGCAGCCACCTGGCCGATGGCGATGGCCCAGACGCTGTGCAGGATGAAGGCGCCCACCAGCGTGACGGCTACCCCCAGGGCGTGCGTGGCGGCGAAGAACAGCTCGTGGACGCGGAAGTCGAGGTCTTTCTTCAGCAGGGCCAGCCCTATGTTGGTGAACCCGGCGAACAGCAGCTTCAGCCCCACAACGCGCAGGATGGGGCTGATGATGGGATTATCGTAGAAGCGCGCCACGTATGGGGCGGCAAAGAACACCACCGCGTAGAGCAGGCCGCTGCGGAGGAGGTTGATGGTCCATGCCGTGTCTATGGTCTTCCTGGCGGCGTCCTGACGCTGGATGATGGCCGCGTCCATACCCGTCTTTGTGAAGGTGAGCACCAGCGCCAGCAGGAAGGCGGCGATCCGCATGATGCCGAAGTCCGCCGGCACCAGAAGGCGCACCAATACCACCGTCTGGACGAAACCCAGGCCGGAGGAGATCCATTCGTTGGTCACCGTCCAGAAGGCCCCCCGCACGGCCTTCTGGCCCACGGAGCCCTCGGTGCTCCACAGACCGCGCAGGGAGCGCCCGGCAATGCGCCACAGCCGCGAAACTGTGCCCTGTTCGGAGGGCGTTGCCACCGCTACGGCCCTCCCTTCCGCTGGGGGGAGCCTTTGAGCAGCCGGAGGGCCGGCAGAACTATGCACGCCAGGCCCGTCCCGAGCGCATTGCGCATCAGGTCGGCCGCGCTGCCGCCGCGCCCCGGCACAAAGCTCTGAGCCAGCTCCATCAGGGCGCCGTAACCCAGGGCGACGGCCGCCCCGAGAGCCACGGAAAGCGCCGCCCCCCGCCCGGCGGCACGCAACGCGCCGACCCACAGCCAGGTCAGAACCGC
>JAWOCH010000260.1:0-6357 GCA_046483865.1 Candidatus Brocadiia bacterium
TGTGGCGACGGTGCGGGGCAGCGCAGCCGACGCCCGGCCTGGAGGAGGTGGACCCGTTGGCCGCGCTGTTCAAGGTGCTCTCGACGGCGGCTTCCCTGGTCAGGGACAGGGGCATCACGGCCGAGGAGCGCAAGGAGCAGGTCGCCGAGCTGCGGGCCGCCGTCTTCGTGCGGGACGGCGCCACGCTGCAGGAGGTCGTGGAGGATGCGCCCACGGAGCAACTGGCCAGCCTGGCCGGCATGGCCGAGCGCAACCCGGCGCTGACCGGGCAGATGCAGGCGCGCATAGTCCACGTGCTGCAGGAGGCCGATCCGTCCCTGTTCGTCACGGAGGTGCCTGCGTGGGAGGAGGACTGCATCTACACCACCGAGGAGGGGCTGGAGAAGCGCCGGGCGGAGCTGCGGCGGCTGGTGGACGTGCGGCTGCCGCAGGTCATCCAGGAGATAGGCCAGGCTGCCAGCTTCGGTGACATCAGCGACAACGCCGAGTATCAGTCGGCCATCCGCGAGCGCTCCCGCCTGGCCGACCTGGCCGAGCGCATGCAGCAGGAAATCGCCCGGGCCCGGCCCATCAGCCGCCAGATGGCCGAGACCGACCACGTGACGGTCGGCAGCCGCGTGCGGGCGCGCAACCTGGAGACCGGCGAGGAGCAGGAGCTATGCTTTCTGGGTCCCTGGGACGCCGACCCGGACGCCGGCATCTACGCCTATAATGCACCCCTGGGCGAGCAATTCATGGGCAAGCGGCCGGGCGAGGAGGTCACCTTCCAGGCCGGCCCGACTGAGCGGCGATGGGAGATAATCGAAGTCGCCCCGGCGCTCTGAACGCACCACGGAGACGCGGAGGGCACGGAGAACGACGACTCGGGAGTAACCACAACGACACTACGAGCACGACGAACGGCTCAGAGACAGGGGTGAGACAGATAGTCACCGGTGAGTGGCGACCGCTTTGGCTTTCTGTGTTGCGCCAAATCCACCCGCCGCTGTGTCCTTTCACGTCGGTCTTTCTTCCATTGTGATCGTCGTGTCCTCGTGGTTTCTTCTTTGTTCCTCCGTGTTCTCCGTGCCTCCGTGGTTTGGTCGCCGTTAGCGTTGCAGGGAGAGCGGCAGTTCGAGGCTGTGGGCTTCCAGCAGCTCCCGGTCGGTTAGTATCGTGTCAGTCGGCCCGTCGGCGACCACCTGTCCTTCGTCCAGCAGGACCACGCGTCCGCAGATGTCCATGACCGCGTCCAGGTCGTGGCTGGCCACCAGCAGCGTCATCTCCATGCCTTCGAGCAACTCGATGATTTGGCGCCTGTGGCGGGGGTCCAGGTTGGTGGTGGGCTCATCGAGCGCGAGCACGTCGGGCTGCATCGAGAGTACTGTGGCCACACAGACGCGCTTGCGCTCGCCGAAGCTCAGATGGTGGCTGGAGCGCTGCGCCGCGTGGGCCATGTCCACGGCCTCCAGGGCCTGCTCGACGCGACGGGTCACCTCCTCCCGGCCCAGGCCGATGTTGAGCGGCCCGAAGGCGACGTCGTCGAAGACGGTCGGCATGAAGAGCTGATCATCCGGCTCCTGGAAGACCATGCCCACCTTCAGGCGCACCTCCCGGAGCCGACCGTTCGCAACGGGCATCCCGCAGATGACCACCTGGCCCTCGCCCCTCAAAAGGCCGTTCAGGTGCAGCAGCAGCGTGGACTTGCCGGCCCCGTTCGGACCCACCAGGCCGACCCGTTCGCCGGCCGACACGCTCAGGTCCACCTCCGAAAGCGCGTGCGTGCCGTCCGGGTAGGTGAAGTCGAGGCCGCTGATGTGGATGACCTCCGTCACGTCAGCCTCCCCGCGCAGAGCAGTCCAGCGGCCGCCGCCACCGCCAGCAATCCCTTTGCCACGTCCGCCGGCCGCAGCCGGAACCGGTCCAGCGTGCGCACTTCCCCCGTGTAGCCCCGGGCCAGCATGGCGTGGTAGACGCGGTCGGTGCGCTCGAAGCTGCGCACGAACAACATGCCCACCATGCTGCCGGTGTTGTGCAGCCTTCGCGCCCAGGAGGCACCGGCCGACCCGCGCGCCCGCGCCGCAGAAAGCATCCGCCCCAGCTCGTCCAGCAGCACGAACACGTAGCGGTAGGAGAAGGCCAGTATCTGGACGGCCACCTGGGGCACGTGGAGTCGCCGCAGGGCCTTCAGGGTCACGTCGAAGCGGCTGGTGCCCATCATGACCAGGATGAGGAGGACGGCCCCCGTCGCCCGCACGGCCACCAGGCCGGCCTCCGCCAGTCCCCCGCGGCTGAACGCAACCGGTCCGGCCGACACCAGTGCATCCGGCGCCGGCGCCGACCGCAGCGGCACCACCACCAGCAGGAACGCGCAGAACAGCAGCACCCATCGCAGGTGCACGAACAGGAAGGCGGGCGGTATGCGGCTGAGCGCCGCCAGCAGCAGCGCCGCCCCCAGCCCGGCCAGGGCAACGGGGTAGCTGCCGCTGAGCACCACCGCCAGGAGCAACAGGCCCAGGCAGACCAGCTTCGCCCGTGCATCCCACCGGTGCAGCGGCGAGTCCAGGTGGGCGTACTTGTCTATCTCGGGCAGGTGCATGTGGCCTCGTTCACGGGAAACCGGGGACGGCACGGGTGATTATGCCGCCGCCGGCCGGGCAATCAACCGAATCGCGCTCCTCCCGGTCAGAAGCCGAACACCAGCGCCGCCGAGACGGCCGTGCCGTAGTCGGCATTGCGGCCGAACAGGGACCGCTGGACGCCCAGGTCCAATCGCACCGAGTCACTCACGCACACGATGGCCCCCGCCGTGGCGGAGATCAGGTCGGCGTCGTCGCCGTGGGCGAAATCGTGCTCGTAGTTCAGCTCCACCTCCGGCTGGAGCCATTCGGTGACCTGCCAGCCCAGCGCGGCGTTCGCACCGAGGGTGCCGCGGCAGTCATGGCGGTCCTCTCCGACGGGCCAGTTGAAGCCGAGGTCGAAGTTGCTGGTCCAGCCGTCGCCCCAGTCCTTGCTCAACGCCAGCCCGTTGAACACGCTCGCATAGTCGTCGGTGATACCGATGCGGTCGTCGTCTGCCCGCCGTCCGGTCGGCAGGACGACGGCCGGCGTGTAGGCTATCTCCAGATGCCGCGCCTCGTCGTGGTAGAAGCGCCACTTCGCGCCCAGCTCCAGGTCAGTGAATCCGCGCCCCACCAGGGCGGAATCGTCCCGGTCGTAGATGTCCAGGTAGCCCACACCGAAGCCCACGTCCAGGTTCTCCACCAGGCCGTAGGTCACGCCGAGGCCGAACTCCTCCTCGCGCAGCAGCCCGCGTCCGGTGCGGCTCCAATGGTCGCCGAATGCGCGATCCGCCTGCGTCAGCCCGTAGGCCAGCTCCACCTCCCATTCGCCCGGGTCAACCGGGGTGGCGTCCTCGGTGTTGACCTTGGCGTGCTCGCACTCTACCTCGTCGGCGACCTGGGCGTCGGCCGGGCCGCAAACCACCAACAGACACGTTAACAGCACCAGATATACAGCTCCTGCTCTCATGCGTCCTCCTCTCCGTGGGTACCGCGTTCTCCGCGCAGCCGCCTGAGTTCTCCGTGCAGCTTAAGGCACATCAGGAAGGCGGCCAGGCCGAAGATGAAGCCCAGCCCCGCCAGTATCTCTGCATAGGGCAGCGGCTCTGGCTCCACCGCTGGCGCCTCCCGCGCGGGGGGCGGGGCAGTGGGCTGGCTTTCGACGGCGCCCACCTGGAAGGTGGCTTCCGTCGCGTGGCCCATACTGCCGGTGAAAACGGCCCGCCACCGGCCGGCGGGGCCGTCCGGCTCTATGGTCAGCCGGCCGCGCTCGTCGGCCTTGCCGGTGGTGAACAGTGTGCCGTCGGGCCGATGCACTTCTACCTCTACGCCGCGGGCGGGCTTGCCGTCGGGGAAGACGGCCTGCAGCGTGACGGTGCCGTCCTCATGCTCGCGCGCGACAGCCAGCATCCTGTGGGCCAGTGCCGGCGGGGCGGCCAGGAAGGCCCAGAGCAGGGCCAGCAGGCAGGCTGTTTCGCGCACCCGCTGAAAGGTGGTAGGTCCGGCGTCCCCGCCGGACGAGGCGCGGCGAGACGCCGCGCCTGCCCAATGATAGAGCCGGCGTGCGAAGGCGAACGAGTACCTTGACAGCCTGCTACGCATGGGCGCCCTCCAGCATCCGGGGTTCCACCTTGTGGATCAGGGCGGCGGCCGAGGCGGTGACCACGCCCTCGATGAGGGCGACGGGCTGATGGGCCACCAGAGCCGCTACGGCCGCGCCGCGGAAAGACTCGCCGGCAGAGGCCAATGCCGCGGCCAATAGCACGGCGGCCAGCTCCACCGCAACGAACCCGGCGATGAAGCCGAACACCGCCGGCGCAGCCGGCAGCTTCAGCCCCCGCCCGAGCCGGAACAGCCCATAGGCCGCATAGGCAGGCAGTCCCATCACGAGCGCGTTCACCCCCAGCGTGGTCAAGCCCCCGTGCTGGAACAGCAGCGCCTGCAGCACCAGCCCGAACAGCACCGGCAGGAAAGCCCACGCCCCGGCTATCACCCCCACCAGCCCGACCAGCAGCAGGTGCACCGAGGTAGGCCCCAGCGGCACGTGCACCAGGGAGGCCACGAAGAAGAACGCCGTGCACAGGGCCACGCGCGGTATGCGGTCGGCATCCATGCGGGCCAGCAGAGCGCCGGCCAGCCCGGCCGCCACCACGCCGCTGCCCGCCAGGGCCTCGGTGGGCACGCCGAATCCGTCGCTGATGTGCATGGGTCCGCTCCCGGACGGTCACTCGCCGATGGTGAACTCCTCCTCAACGTGCAGCCACAGGCATCCGCGCAGCACGCGGGGGTACTCCTTGCCCTCGATCGAAACGGTCCCCTCCTCGGCCGTGGCGCAGATGACCCACCAGCCCGGCTCATCCAGCGTGTAGGTGACGTAGCCGTCGGCGTCGGTGCGGGCAGCGCGTGTGATCATGGGCACGTCCTCGGCGCCCCACTGGTCGGTGGGCAGCGTCTCTCCGGTCACGTGGAAGCCGTTCAGCTTCTCGATCTCCACGTGGGCGTCGGGCAGTGGCTTGCCGTCCAGCAGCACGCGCGCCGTGACGGCGAAGCCTTCCTCCAGCCCGTAGGGTCGCGTCAGGGGGACCACCTCGATGGGCAGGCCCACCGGCTCCGCCCAGCCCTGCTCCACCATCACGTGCACGCACTGCTTGGCGTAGTCCTGGACGGCCTCTCCCTCCTCCTCGATGAGGATGGCGGGGGCTTCCAGCACCACCCAGGTGTCGCCGAGGGCCTGCGGCGTGTAGTCGAATGTGAACGCACGTCGCGCCTTGCCCGTCTCGGGATCTTCCATCTCGACCGGTTCCGGTTCGATGGCCGCCTTCTGCCCGTCCGGGCTGACGGCGTACAGCCCCGGCTCCGGCGCGTCGAAGACGATGTTCTCGTATGGATGGCCCCAGTAGTACTGGTAGCTGAGTTGCTCGTCGAGTCGGCCGTAGCCGTTCGGGCTGTCGGGCCAGTAAGTGTGGAAGTGTCCGAGGGCTGTCCCGGCGACCAGCACGCACAACAGAACGGCGAGCGTCACTACAGCGGTCCTGCGCATCGTCGCGCCTCCGAGAAGGGCAGAGAGGGGGGAGTGTTACGATTCACAGAAAAGTGTAACGGCTTGTCGGAGCGCCGTCAAGTGAGGGACGACTGGCGCGAGGCACAGCGGGCGTGAAGCATGAGGCGTGACGAACAGGCGAGCCTATCCGGCGCGGCGGCGTCCGTTCGGGGGGTGAGGGTCCGTGTCTTCCTCGGCGGGATCGTGGTAGAGGAACCCCACGCGCCTGACACGGTCGGGATCGCTGCCGTTCCTGCCGGGGTGCGGCTCCGCGAGCCTGGCGCGCTGCTCGGCTCCGAGTGAGTCCACGTCGTGGACGACTTCGACGTTATGCTCGAGCAGCAGGTTAACCAGATCCTCCCGCAACGCGCGCAGGCAGGAGCGGGCGTCGGCGCAGGCGGCCGCCGTTTCGGGGGCCTGGTGCGGCATGGGCGTGAAGCGTCCCTCCCACGCGTCTACCTGCCAGATCAGTGGAAACAGCCCCCTGACCAGCTCCTCCTCCACCTCGCGGGCGCTGCGGGCGGCAGCGGTCTCTGTCCTGGCGGCCCGGTGTTGTGCCGTCTCCAGGGCGTTGTTCAGGGACTTGACCAGTCCACTGACCACGGCTGAGTCGTCGGGCCTGGCCTTCTGGACGCCCCGTATCGCCCGGAGCCATTCCTCCAGGACGCCTTCCAGGGCGGCCGGCGGTGCGGCGGCGGCCGAGGGCTCACTCGGCCTGTCCTCAGCCGGCGCTTCCGGTGCGGCATCCGGGACTGGGTCGGGTTCGGGGGGTGGCTG